>NZ_JASCAJ010000031.1:0-293301 GCF_029967895.1 Acinetobacter sp. V89_7 | reverse complement strand
CTATCGTCTAGAGGCCTAGGACATCGCCCTTTCACGGCGGTAACCGGGGTTCGAATCCCCGTAGGGACGCCAAATTCGATCATTAAGATCATAAAAAAAGCCTCACAAAATGTGAGGCTTTTTTATTTTAGGTTTTAAATCTTAATTAGACCTAAAACCCTTAACTATGACTTATGCAGATTTTCTCGAATTCACACGTCCCTGAATTACCGCTTTAATATTGCCTTTGGCATAATTTAGAAAGACCAATAAAGGCGATAGTTTTGGATTTGGCGTTTTGCCTTTTCCAATGGTTTTAAACTGCGCGGCGTACCAGATAATTTCCATAATGGCCATTTTATCAACAAAGGGTAAGCCAGTTTTAATCGGTTTCACTGCATATCTTACATCCTGCCCTGCAATAAGACGCTGCGTCAAATCAGGCTCTACTGCAAACGGACGCGCAATCCCGATAAAATCACATGCACCGCTTTTTAAAGCTGCATTCATTCCCTCAACTGTACGAAAGCCACCAGTCACCATGAGTTTGCATGACACATGCTGACGAATTTTTTCTGCAAAATCTAAAAAGTAAGCTTCACGTGCAATGGTACTGGCTTTACGTTTATCTGCTTTTACTCCAGCCATTGCGGGTGCTTCATAACTCCCACCAGAGATTTCAATGATATCGATACCCGCAGCATCAATCGCCTTAAAGACAGCAATTACATCCTCTTCTGTAATACCGCCACGCTGGAAATCTGCTGAATTGAGTTTGACTGAAATAATGAAATCTTCAGATGTGGCCGCGCGTACCGTACGATAAATTTCAAGCAAGAAGCGCATACGGTTTTCAATGCTGCCTCCCCATTGATCTTGGCGTTTATTGGTGAGTGGCGATAAAAACTGACTGATCAAATAACCATGCGCACCATGTAGTTGCACACCTTCAAAACCTGCTTGCTCACACACCGAAGCTGCTTTGGCAAAGCGCTGTATAATCTCTTCAATTTCGTCGTGGCGAAGTTCACGCGATGTTGCAAAGAGTGGTGCCAATGCGGCGCTAAATGGCACTGCCGATGGTGCTACGGTTTCTTTGTTTAAACCTTTTGGACACTGACGCCCCGGATGCGAAAGTTGAATCAACTGCACCATGCCATATTGTTTACCAATTTGTGCCCAGTGCTTAAGCTGAGCCAGATCACGTTCATTTTCAATGGCCACAACGCCTGGCTCATTCTTGGCACGAATATCAACCATCACATTACCCGTTATGGCACAACCCAACTCACCTTTGGCCCATGCTTCATAGAGTCCGTAATGTAGAGTATTGGGCTGACCTGCCTCATTGGCCAGTGCTTCACTCATCGCACCTTTGATAATTCGGTTTTTAAAAGTGGTATTGCGTATTTTAAGTGGCTCAGCGATTCGATTCATGACATTGCTCGGCAAGTTGTAGCTGTTTTCTTATCAATTTAGTTTAAACAGGTCTACTGTCAAGCCAAAACCGACAAACTGACAACATATATTGTCAAATTATTAATACTGACTGGCTTGAATCAACTGCTGGGTATAGTCCGTTTGTGGTGAAACAAATAAAGTTTCAGTGTCTTGAAATTCCATCACGGTGCCATGCTTGAGCACCATCACCTGCTGGCAAAGCGCTCTGACCACTTGTAAATCATGACTGATAAACACATAGCTGATGTGTTCATCTGCTTGAAGCTGGCGCAGCAACTTTACAATCGCGCGCTGTGTGGTGCGGTCTAAGGCTGAGGTCGGTTCATCCAGCACAATCAGTTTTGGCTGAAGTATCAAAGCTCTTGCCAAAGCGATACGTTGTCGCTGCCCGCCAGATAACTGATGCGGATAACGATGCTTAAACGCTGGTGTTAGCTCAACCTTCTCAAGCGCAGTATCGATCAATGCTTCTCGCTCATGTGCGGCAACACGCTTTAATGCCAGCCCCTCTCCAACAATTTGTGCAACATTCATTCGCGGATTCAGGCTACTAAACGGATCTTGAAATACCATCTGGATCGATTGACGAATAGGCCGCAGTTGGCTTTCTTTCAGTTGATTCAGATTTTCTCCAAGAAATACAATCTCGCCATCACTTTCAATCAATCGCGTAATCGCCAGTGCCAATGTGGATTTACCCGAACCACTTTCTCCCACAATCCCAAGGGTATTGCCTTGCTGAAGCTGAAAACTCAGCGGTGCCAGTGCACTAAAGTAATTTTGAGTTCGCCAGAATAATCTGTTCTGAAGCGGATACTTCACCGAAAGATGATGAACGCCTAATAGCTCTTGATCAGATGACATCGGAAGTGCGCGTCCAAAGTCGTGATCAAGCAGATGACGTGTATAGGCTGTTTGTGGTCGCTCAAACAATTCTTTCGCTGTAGACTGTTCTTCGACCCGACCTTGATTCATTACAATCACGTCATCGGCATAGCGTTTTACCAAGTTCAGATCGTGACTGATCAAGATCAATCCCATACCAGATTGGCGCTGCAATGACTTGAGCAAATCCAGAATTTGCGCTTGTAAGGTCACATCAAGCGCTGTGGTGGGTTCATCGGCAATCAAAATTTCAGGCTGTTGTGCCAGTGCCATGGCAATCATGACGCGCTGGCGTTGCCCGCCAGACAGCTCATGCGGATAACGTCTAAGCTTTTGCTCTGGCTCTGGGATTCCCACATCATTGAGCAATTCAATCACACGCGCACGAACACGTGCTTTTGACCAGCCTCGAAGTCTGAGCATTTCACCCACGATTTTTTCAACTCGATGCAACGGATTCAGTGCAGTCATGGGTTCTTGAAAAATCATGGCAATTTTACTGCCCCGAAGCTGCTGTAACGCTTGAGTTGTGAGCTTAAATAAATTCTGACCGTGAAAATGTGCAGTGCCCGAAACTTGAAGATGCTCTGGAAGTAAACCCAATAAAGCCAGACTGCTAATCGATTTACCAGAGCCACTTTCCCCCACGATCGCCAAGGTTTGCCCGGCGTGTAAGTCGAAGCTTAAGTCATCGACTAAAAGCTGATGAGCATCTAGCGCAATGCGTAAATGCTTAACCTGTAATAATGGGGTATTAGCGTCTTGGGTCGAATGCATCACGCGTGGCCTCTCCGACATAAATCAATAATGACAAAACCAGCGCCAGCGTAAAAAAGCCAGAGAGCGCCAGCCACGGTGCATTGAGATTATTTTTCCCTTGTAGCAGCAGTTCTCCCAATGATGCAGCATCTGGAGGTAAACCATAGCCCAAAAAGTCCAGTGCCGTTAGCGCAGTAATATTGGCAGTAAGCATAAACGGCAATTGGGAGAGGCTTGAGCTGATGGCATTAGGTAAAATATGCCGGAAAATGATGGTCCGATCAGCTACGCCCAAAGCACGTGCAGCGCGTACATAGTCAAAATTTCGAGCACGCAAGAATTCAGCCCGCACCAACCCCACCAATGCCGTCCAGCCAAACAGCAGCATGATCACAAATAACCAGTAGATACTTGGGGTAAACATACTGACCAAGATCATGACCATAAACAGCATGGGTAATCCGCCCCACACCTCTAGCACCCGCTGGCCAATCAAATCGACCCAGCCACCATAATAGCCCTGTAGTGCCCCAATCAAAATTCCGATAAAGGCGGCACAGAGAGTCAAGGCAAATCCAAATAAAAGAGACACGCGCAAGCCATATAAAATACGCGCCAATACGTCACGGCCCTGATCGTCTGTCCCCAGCCAGTTTTGCTGCGACGGAGGCGATGGCACAGGCACAGCCAGCTCCAGATTAGGCGTTTGATATGAAAATGGAATCACAGGCCAAAGTGCCCATCCATCACGATCGATGAGTTGCTGTACGGCTGGATCTTTATAATCTGTTTCGGTTTCAAAGACCCCACCAAAAGTTGTTTCTGGATAGGACTGGATCACTGGAAAATAATAGGATTGTTGATACTTCACCACCAAAGGTTTGTCGTTGGCAATTAATTCAGAGAAAATCGCCAGTACAAAAATCACTGCAAAAACAATTAAGCAGATAAAACCTAACCGGTTTTGTTTAAAACGTGCAAGACGCTGCTGCATCACTGGAGACATTATTTTGCTCCTCGCGCGTCGAAATTGATTCTCGGATCGATGATTTGATACAGCACATCACTGACCAGTCTGAGCAGCAGCCCAAGTAAAGTAAATAAAAACAACGTGCCAAAAATCACCGGATAATCGCGCTGCGTAATCGCTTCAAAACCCAATAAACCAATTCCATCTAAATTGAAAATAATTTCAATAAACAGGTTTCCCACAAAGAAAATACCAATCAATGCTTCAGGTAAACCCGCAATCACAATCAGCATGGCATTTCGAAAAACATGCCCGTATAAAACCCGCGTTTCACTTAAACCCTTGGCGCGTGCTGCCAGCACATACTGCTTTCCGAGCTCTTCCATAAAGGCGTATTTGGTTAGATAGGTTAAACCCGCAAATCCGCCCAGCAACATGGTGGTTAAAGGCAATGCCATATGCCAGAAATAGTCTTTTATTTTATTGAGTAAACTCAAATCCTGAAAGTTTTCCGAAACAAGTCCTTGCAGTGGAAACCACTGAAAATATGAACCGCCCGCAAAAAATACGATCAACAGTACCCCAAATACAAAAGTAGGTACCGCATAACCAACCGCTAGCAAAATAGATGTCGACTTATCAAAGATTAATCCATGCTGGCGTGCCTTTCGAATGCCAAGCGGAATTGAAATCAGATAAATCAGCAAAGTACTCCATAACCCCAAAGAAATGGTGACCGGCATTTTCTCAAATAGTAACTGCGTAACAGGTTTATCTTTAAAAAAACTGGTACCAAAATCAAGACGCAAATATCCGTTCAACATCAGCCAAAAACGTTCTGGTGCAGACTTATCAAATCCATATTGCGCCTTAATTTTTTCGACCATTTCGGGCGTCAGACCACGCGCACCCTGATAATGGGTATCTGTACTGACAGAAGCAGTTTCTCCCCCGGTTTTTACACCTGAAAAACTTTCTGCCTGCTGAATAGCTTGCTCGACTGGTCCACCCGGTGCAATTTGCACCACGACAAAATTGATCAATAAAATCAGAAACAATGTCGGAATAATCAAGAACAGACGTTTAATAATATAAGCACCCATGCGCATACTCCTTGATTATTCTTGTTTACGCAAATAGCGGGCAACACGCTGTGCTTTTTCAGGATTGGACCACCAGTAATCATAACCTACCGATAACGCTGGCTTCACTTTAGGGCGTTCATACATGTCCCAGTATGCATACCAGTTACCCGCTTTTCCATAGGTCAAAATCTGGTAATAACCAGCGCGAAGCAACCGATCCAATACCTTGGTACTGACCACCAGCTCATCTCGTGAATTGGCATGAATTACACGCTGAATCACCGCATCAATGACAGGATCCTGAATTCCAGAATAATTATAATTTCCAACCTGATTGGCCGCTGCACTTCCCCAAAATTGCGCCTGCTCATTGCCCGGTGTTAAAGATTGTGGCAAGGCCATTGTGGTTAAATCGAAGTCATTGCGGCGCATGCGTTCCACATATTGTGGCGTATCGACCAAACGGATATTCACCGTAATGCCCAAGCGCTTTAAATTGCGAACAAAAGGCATCAGGGTGCGCTGTAAACTGTCCTGATGAATCAACAGCTCAAGCTGAACAGGACGCCCCTGTTTGTCTTTTAAAGTCTGATGCTGAACCGTATAGCCTGCCTCAATTAGTAACTGTCTTGCTTTAAGCAAGCTATTACGATTAAAGCCACTGGCATCGGAAACAGGATAACGCCAATTGGCCAAAACACCCTCACGCACAATCGGATCAAGTTTGGGTAAGAAAGGCGCTAGAATTTTTTGCTCTGCCGCAGATGGCGTTCCTGTTGCAGCCAGCTCACTGTTATTAAAATAACTCTGTAGACGTTGATATTGACCATAAAACAAAGCTTTATTTTGCCATTCAAAATCGTAGGCATAACTGATGGCACGTCTTAACTTGATATCGCTTAAAGGTCTGTGCCGCGTATTCATGACAATACTTTGTGTCGTCATGGGATTACGGTGCTCAAAGACATATTTTTTAATCATGCCGGACTTAAACGCCGGGAAGTCATAGCCTGTCACCCACTTACGCGACATAAATTCTTCATGCAAGGTGTATTGGCCCGACTTAAACCCCTCAAATGCAATGTCTAAATTACGATAATAGACATATTTTAAGCGATCAAAATTGTAGCGCCCCTGATTCACGGCTAAATCTTTAGCCCAGTATTTAGGATTACGTTTGTACGTAACACTTCGGCCCGGATCGATGCGCTCAATCAAATAAGGCCCCGACCCTAAAATCGGCTGGAGCGTGACTCGAGTGAAGTCCTTATGCTGCCAGTCTTTTTTTGAGTAAATGGGTAGGCTGGCCAAAATCATCGGCATTTCAAGATTACTTTTGGACTTAAAACTAAACTTGATGCGGTACTTCGACAGCACCTCGGTTTTGGCCAGATCTGCAATGTACATTTGCAGGCCCGGATTGGCCTTGGTTTGATACGTATCAAAGCTAAATTTGACATCTTCGGCAGTCAGAGCAGAGCCATCACTAAAACGTGCTTGCGGATTTAAATCAAAAATCACGAAGCTTGGATGCTGTTGATCAAAGGTGGCCGTTTTAGCCAGCAAGGGATACATCACCCCGGGTTCATCTAACGAGCTAGACATCAAACTGTCAAAGACATAATTAATACCGTCGGTCGAACTGCCCTTGCCATTCATGCTATTCAAATTATCGAAGGTGCCATTACTCGACTGAATTAAGATTCCGCCTTTGGGTGCCTTGGGGTTGGCATAAGGCATGTGCGTTAGCGTTTGATACTTGGGCTGGGTACGAATGGCGATATAGGGTGTGGTGGTAACGGCGGCAAAACAACTTAAAGAAAAAACACAAAGCCCCAATGCGAGGCTAAGTGTTTTCATTACATATGCATTCTTGGCGTGCATTTATCGTCCAGTAAAATTATAGATTGGGAACCTTAATCACATCTCCAATACGAAGTGAACTTGAAGGACGTAAATCATTTAGATCGGCCAGTTCAGCCAATGCCATGCCATACTTACTGGCAAGTCCAATCAGGGTATCACCGCGCTTGACCTTATACTCCGTGATTGTTTTTGGAACTTGTAAGGTTTGACCACGCTGTAAGCTCGCGCGGGCACTCAAGTCATTTAAATCGGCCAGCTCTTTAGATGACATGCCTAAACGACTGGCAATACTATTAAGCGACTCACCCGACTTGACCGTATAAGACTCGGTTTTGGTCGAGGCTTTGGCATTGGATTTTGCTTTTGGCTCGGCTTTGGCACTGACTTGTTTTTCAGTTTCACCGCTTAATTTGAGCTTTTGTCCTGCTTGCAGGCTAGAACTGCGTAGACCGTTGAGCTTCATCAAATCATTGGCATCGAGGTTATAACGGCTGGCAATGGCGCCCAGCGTATCACCTGATTTAACGGTATAGACCTCAGGAGCAGCCTGCTCCGCAGATTTCTTGCTTGAGCTTGATGGTACATCGCCCGTGAGTTTTAGCTTTTGCCCAACGCGAAGCCCTGCTGTACGGTTTAATCCGTTCAGCTCTGCCAAGTAATCCAGTTGTAAATTAAATTTACTCGCTACCGCATTTAAGCTATCACCCGATTGAACCGTATATTCTTCAGGTGTGGTCGAACCAGCCGGAATCTTAATGCTTTGACCAGCTCTCAAGCCAGAAGCAGATTTCATATTGTTTAGCTCAAGTAACTCACTCAAGCTCGTTTTTGTAGCGCTGGCAATACTCGATAAGGTTTCACCGCGCTGTACTTTATAGCTTTCGGTTTTAATCGAAGGAGCATTTTTGCTTGCCTTGGCCGCTACACTGCTCTCTTCCTCGGCAACTTCGTGCAATGGAACATTAATTTTCTGACCAATATATAAATTACTTCCTGCATTCAATCCTGTGGTCAGATCCGCTAGTTCCTGATTAGAGAGTCCATAACGATCTGCAATCTGTTTGAGATATTCACCACGTTTTACAGTGTAGAGTTTGGTTGGCGTGCGTTTGGTCGATTTCGTATCGCTATTGTGCTTAGCCGAGGCCGTCGTAGGATTGCCTTTTTTCTCTTTTAAGCTTAGTTTTTGGCCCACAAACAAACCACTGGTAACACTTAGCTCGTTTAGATCGGCCAATTGCTTAACACTCAAACCGAACTGTTCTGCCACTGCGGTCAGGCTGTCATTGGCTTTAACGGTATAGGTATCTGGAATCGTCTCGGTTTTAGAAGCAGATTCTGCTTGTGGTTTGGCATCATACAAATACAGTGTAGTGCCTGCATACAATGTACGATTCGGATCGATCTGGTTCCAGTTTGCAATGTCGCGCCAGCTCACACCGTTTTTCATGGCAATGATGGCCAGCGTATCGCCTGAAACAACCGTATAGGTAGAGCGCTTTCCTTTCGGCTGAACCACAACAATATCGGTATCCGTTTTGATATACGGCTTGTTGCTATTACGCTGTACATCCTGATCGCTGGCACTGACGGTTTCTGCCAATGCTTTCGGATACGCAAATTCTTTGGTGACTTCTTTGCCTTGCTGATCGGCAACGGATTGACTGGTCTGAATCGCGGTGAGCTTAATCTTACCATCTAGCGGATCGACAATTTGAGTGCCTTTCGGTGCCAATGCAGAAAGTTCGGCAACCACTTGATCTTTTTCTGCTTGAGTTGGTTGTGGCTCCAACGCTTGTGCAACAGTCTCCTTCTGACCTTCAGAACGAATCGCAGCAACAATATCAGCACGTTCGGTTTTTGAAATTGGTGGTTCAGTAGTCACAGGCTTCACATTGGCTTTTTGTGTCACTGCAACTGGAATACGCGGTGCACTCGGTACATCAGCACTCGCTGCAAAAGCAGCCAGTTCGTCTGCACCACGCGGAGTACTGATACGGCGCGTGGTTGTTGAAGCGACTGTAGTGGTCGTATTCTTTACCGCTGGCTTGGTGTTACTGGCAGTCAATACAGGGGTGGTCGAGGTGGTCACCGAGGACGTTCCTGTATTTCTTGGTGTTGTAGTGACCGTGACAGACGCTGGAGGTGCTGCGGTATTCGCGGTCCACATACCAGATGACGATGAAGGTTTTAACGCTCTGAGTTTGGTGTCAATCGATGGGCTTAAATCGGCCGGAATCAAAATCCGCATTGGGCTGGCTGGATCGATCACATCCCCCCGGTAACCTGGGTTAAGAGCATATAGCTCGGTACGGCTTAAACCGGTTACCGCTGAAATTTGATTGAGGTCTACCGGACCACTTAAGGTGACTTCACGAAAGTGCGGACGATTGGCAATTGGCGGCAATGACACACCATATGCTTTTGGATTTTTAATAATCTGAGCCACCGCAAGGAACCGCGGTACATAGTTCATAGTTTCCGCAGGCAGTTTCAGCGACCAGTAATCGGTTGGTAAGCCTGCCGCCTGATTTCGGTTAATGGCTTGTTGAATACGTCCCGGTCCGGCATTATAAGAGGCCAGTGCCAGCTCCCATGAGCCAAACTGGTTATACAAACTGCCTAAAAATTCATAAGCTGCACGTGTCGACTCAACGACATCACGACGGCCATCGTAGAGACTGGTTTGACGCAAGCCGTAAATACGGCCGGTACTTGGGATAAACTGCCATAGTCCTGCCGCCGCCGCACTACTGGTCGCAGCTGGATCGTAAGAACTTTCAATGACCGGTAACAGTGCAAGCTCGGTCGGTAAACCACGGCGTTCTGCTTCTTTTACGGTGTGGTATAAGTAGCGACTGGCACGTGCGCTCAAGCGGTCTAAATAAGGCTGACGCGAAATAAACCAGCTACGCTGTGCTTCAATACGTGGGTCCCAATGGGTTTCGTCCATCTTAAATCCGACGGTCATGCGTTTCCAAACGTCACCGTGCTTTAAAATTAATAGACGGTCGCCCTCTACTGCTCGCATGTCAGTCGCCGAAAGTAAATCTTCTAAAGAATCCAAGCTGCTGGCATCTAAAAAGCCTGAACCCATTTTATGCGTCGATTTGCTGTGTGTTTTTTCTGGAGTTGAAGAACATCCGGCTGTAAGACCTATGGCTGCGATTGCAGAACCAAGAACCGTATATTTGAAAAGTGAGGCGACTGAAAAAGGCCACATCATTGTGGTAGATTTATACATATAGATGTTCCAAACAACTCGCGTAAAGTTTAATTCTTTAAATATGCCATTGTAGTGAAGCATGCCGTCGAGACAAGGCAATAATTTAGCGTGATTTGAGTGGAAATGTTACAAGAAATTAAAAAAACACCCCTTAGAGCGCAGAGAATCGCTTCGTTTGCGTATACAATACCCATTGTTCCCTTTGTTTTACGTGTCGAGTCTGGTTCTTATGTCACAAACAATCACCCTTTATGTTGATGGCGCCTGTAAAGGCAATCCCGGCTTAGGTGGCTGGGGTGCGTATATCATTACCGAGCAAGGTGAGCATAAACTGTGTGGTGGCGAGCCAACCACCACCAACAACCGCATGGAACTGACCGCTGCAATTGAAGGCATTCGTTTTTGTCCACCAGATGCCAGCTTGATTATTTGGACCGATTCAAACTATGTCAAACAAGGCATTACCGAATGGATTCATGGCTGGAAAAAGAAAAACTGGAAAGATGTTAAAAATCCTGATCTTTGGCAGGCACTTGATGCGATCTGTCAAGGTCGTCAAATTGAGTGGAACTGGATTAAGGGTCACGCTGGCCACGCAGGAAATGAAATGGCCGATACGCTCGCAAACCAAGGGGCAGCCCAGATCGCCGCTGAGCTTCACACTCAATCTAAAACCACTGAAGATACTAAAAAAAAACCTGAAAATGACTGGTTGCTCGATGATCCGTTCGGTTTTGACCTCGATCAGGTAGAACCTGAAGAGAATATTGAGGCAGACGACGAGTCAGAACTGGACAATATACCAAGTGAGTCCGAGCAAAATCAGGTTCACCCGTTTATTGTTGTCACGCCTGCACAGGTGCATGCACAAGGCCCGCGCCAGCTCATTCTAGATACCGAAACCACAGGTTTTTATTATCAAGATGGCGATCGTATTATCGAGGTCGGTGCGATCGAAATGATCAACCGTAAACTGACGGGCAGCTCGATTCATATTTACATTAATCCAGAAAAGCCGGTAGGCGATTCGGTTAATGTCCACGGGATTACCGACGAGTTTCTTGCAGATAAACCCAAGTATGCCGAGATTGCGGACGTACTATTTGAATATCTGAAAGGTGCAGAGATTATTGCACATAACGCCACCTTCGATATGAACTTCCTGAATATGGAGTTTACCCGTGCAGGATTACCTGCATTGTCTGAGGTGTGTACAGTCACCGATACCTTGGCACTGGCCAAAAATAAGCATCCGGGGCAAAAAAACTCGCTCGATGCCTTGGTCAGACGCTACGAAATTCCGGCAAGAGACCGTACGTTCCACGGCGCATTACTCGATGCGGAAATTTTGTCGGATGTCTATTTGGCCATGACCGGTGGTCAGGTTTCATTTGATATGGATGCCCTATCACAAAGTGAAAATGAGCAAGGTCAGTCAAAACGTGCACGTGTCGATTTTCAGCTTCCAGTGATTCAACCCTCCGAAGAAGAATTGGCACGTCACAATGAATGGGTTCAGCGCTACGAAGAAAAAAATGGGGCCGCCTGCTTGTTTGCAAAATAAAACCCAAAAGTTTTTAACAACAGATGATGCAAGCCGATCAACTTGAGGTATAGTCAGGTTGATCTTTTAGTCGCGCCGTCTGGACGCTCATAACATTATAAAGTGGTGCAGTTTTTATGTCTTCACAAGTTTCTATTCGCTTCGACCCTTCTGCATTGTTAACGATAAAAAAAGAAATTGATGATTCAGTTCGGCGTGTTGAAATCGCAATCCAAACACTTCACGATGAGCAACAGATTCCATTTGAACTTGAAGAGACGCTTGAGCACTTTGACCAGTGTGCACAAGTTTTACAGCTGATTGATATGGGACATCTGTCGCAAATGATCGGCTATATTTCATTATTGGTCCGAAAAATCATGCAAGCGCCTGCCCTCACCGACGCCACCACGATGGCGGCACTTAGTGAAGGCACCACCATGTTAAAGCGCTATATCGAATTTACCGCTTTGCATGAAGTTAAAGCACCACAATTTCTGCTCGATACGCTGAATCGACTTGAGCTTGCTCTTGGCAAACCGCTCACGCAAGAAGGTCAACGACTCATTACCCGCTTAAATGCATTTAAAAGTGATTTATCCCTGCCTTTACCGCCTAAACTTGAGCAATCCGAATACGTGCACCAGTTATATAAGCACGCTTTGCACAAGCTCATCCAGCACAGCGAAACCACACTGGATTTACAAGCAATTAAGTTGATTGGTGCATATCTGGCCAACGCCGCTAAAAAACATCATACCAAGCAATATTGGCAACTGGTTTATGTGGCACTTGATCATATTGATCAGCTAATCTTGAGTGATGCGCGTCTAAGAATCTTGATTCAACTCGAAAGCAATATAGGTAAATTCTTTGAACAGCCAGATGAATTTCGAGCTTCTATCACCGATTTGGCCAATATTATCAGCCTGTGCGTGAGTCAGGACGATGCGATTTCCGAACTATTACGCCGCCAGCTACGTATTGGAGATGATCAACTGACCGATACCCAATTACAGGTCTTGAGTTCACATTTGTATGGTCCTGACTATGACACCATTCATGCAGTGTGCCAGTTAATCAATGAATCAATGACACAAATTCGCAACGAAATCGAATACAACTATTTAAGTATGACACCTGAAAAAATTCAGGAATTACAAGCTCAACTGTCTCATCTGGCTAATGTGTTTAAAGTATTAAACCTACACGAAGCCAATCGTGCACTGGCACAACAGGCCGAGCACCTTAATCAGCCAAATATTCTGACTCACGATGGCTATGCCCAGCAGCTAATGCGCAGTATTTTATCTGCCATGAATTCGATTGGTATTTTAGAGCGGAACTATACCTCTAATCGTTTGCAGCTACGTGCGCACAATATGAATATTTCACTCGATCGTTTAGATGATGCGCATGCCGCGCTGTTGCACGAAACCAAACTGGTGGTCAATGCCGCGGCACATGCGCTTGAAGCGACCCAAGCCACGGAGTCTACAGCACTGGACCTTGGCACCATGCAGCAGCAGTTAAATGAGCTTGCAGGCGCAGCACTCTTTTTAGGTGCAAAAGAATTACACAAGGCCTTACATGACAGTGCACAGTTTATGGGTGCGCTGCAAAGCAATCACAGCGATTTAAAACACGATGATATGAGCCGTTTACTGAATATTTTGGCCTGTCTGGATCTGTTCATCGATAATTTAAAAACCAAACAACCTGTCTTACGTGCCACCTTTGAGGTAGCATTAAGACACTCCTCTCACTTTCAATCAGCGGTTGCCTAATGTCTGAGTTATCACTAGCTTACATCTTTCATAATCAACAACTTCTCGTTGATGAAAACCATAAACTTCCTAGCGTTGAGGCCATGACTGGCGATTTAAAGCTGGGCACGGGCGACAATGTTATTGCGCGGGATTTAAAGACTGACGATCAAATTCCTGCCGGATTTAAGCTGGTGCCGATCCGTCAACTGGTTTCGACATGGTCGACCGACGAATTTTTGCAGGCAAGCCGTGCGGTCCAACTCCTTGAATGGCGCCGCAATCACAAGTTTTGTAGCCGTTGCGGGCATGAAACTGAACAGCATGCTACTGAATACACAATGACTTGCCCGTCTTGTCATTACAATCAGTATCCACGAATCCAACCGTGTGTGATTACGGTGATTACCCGAGGCGACAACGAAATTTTGTTGGCCAAAAATGCCAATAACAAGACCAATATGTACAGTCTGATTGCAGGCTTTGTAGAAATTGCAGAAACACTTGAAGAAGCTGTTCAACGTGAAACGCTTGAAGAGGTCGGACTGAAAGTTAAAAATATTCGTTACTTATCGAGCCAGCCTTGGCCTTTTCCAAGTAATTTAATGCTCGCCTTTCAGGCGGAATATGAATCGGGCGAGATCAAATTACAAGAAGAGGAAATTAGTGACGCACAGTTTTTCAAGTTTGATGAACTGCCAGAAATTCCATTTAAAGGCAGTATTGCGTACGCCATGATTATGCATGTGATTCATCAACAGCCAATGTAATTGGCTGTTTTTACTCAACGGGATGTGTCTCTTTAAGCAAATTGAGTAACGTTCGTTTGGTCTTGAAATAACGGCTAAACAAGCTCGACAATGTTGCAATGATGGTGATATGTCCCGTTTTAGGAATCACACTGATATGACTGTGGTTTCCAGCCTGTACCAACACTTGCTGCATATCTAAGCTATTACTTTGCTTGACGATATGATCGTTCTCAGCCAGAAACATATAATGCCGAATATGATTTTTTTTCACAAAATAATACGGCATGACCTCCTGATAGGGCACCGACTGATCAAAGGCATCTTCAGCGAGTGGGTCGCCTTTATAATCAAAATGATAAGGCCCAGCAAATCCAACAATTGCTTTGATCTGCTCATAACACTGAAGCGCAAGCCTCTGGGGATGGTACACCAGCGACATAATATTAAATGCGCCAGATGAGTGGCCCATCAAAATGATCTGCTGCGCTGAAATATTCAAACGCGCTTGATGTTGATCAAGATATTGGAGCGCCACGGCTAAATCATCGACAAACACAGGAAAAATAGATTGTGGCGCCAGATGATAATTGATGATCGCGACGTCGTACCCTTCACGCGCAAGGCTTTCACCTAAAAACACATAATCTTTTTTATCACCGTGCTGCCATGCACCACCATGCACAAAAACCATCAGTGGACGATGTGCTAAAGGTTTGTTGGCTCGGTACAGATCGAGTCGCTGACGCGCTTTCAAGCCATAAGCAATATTTTCAGTACAGCTATAGCTCGATTTAGGCGTAAGTCGGTTGAGCGCATAACTTCCAAGATCATAAACACGCACCGACTTACATTGCTCTTTCACCCATTCGACCTGCTTTCCAAGTTGCTCCAAAAGCTGATGTGGTTTATTGAGCATTGGTGGTTCCGTTTTGATTTGGATCAATCGCCACCGGCGTCTGTACTTCTGGCTGCACCGAATTGACCAGTGGTGTCGCAACAGTCGAGCTGGCAACTGTACCGGCTGATTGTTCAATGTTATCGATCAGGGTTACGATTTTAGTCACATTCCCGACTTTTTGTAGTACATCATTCAGATCATTAATTTCTGCAGTATTTAAACGCCCCATCACGTATAACACGCCATCTTCGGTTTGAACCAAGACTTTAGAATCTGAAACTACAGGTGCACGCACCAGTAGTCCACGGGTGTTTGCGGTCACGGCAGTATCTTGCATAATGGTACTATAGCCAATTTGCGGGCCAACCGTAATGTAGTTATGGACAGTTTTGACATCGCTCATGGCTTTAACATTGTCTTCAGCCAACTGACGTAATGATTCATCGGGAACTTGCCCTGTCAACAGTACATTGCTATGGAAGCTTTCAATGTTGACGCGTGACTGTTTAAAGCGAGGGTCTAGCTTATACAAATTAATGGTCGCTGTGCGCTTGATAGAAGAATCAATAAACACCTGCCCTAAGCTGCGCGCACCGCTCTCTGTGCCTACAGGTGCTGAACCTGTTCCACCCGAAATGAAACTTGCACATCCCGATAAACTTGCTACGCACAACATCAGTATTGAAATTCGTTTAACCACTGAGCAAGACTCCCTATACACTCTTTTTTAAAACAATCGGCGAACATTTACGGCATTTACATGCCCAAAGAGTAAATAACTCCAGTTACAAAGTAAACGCATTTTCGATCCACTGTCGATCATAGCGAAGATTAGAAAAATCTTGCTGTACTGTTTTTGCAATTTTGTAGGGGAAATCAAAACAAATCACATCGAAACGACAGTAAAACTGCTGATAATGTGGATACTTATTCAAAAAATACTGCGCCGTCTTAATGATTTTACGCTGTTGTGAGTACATGAGTACTTCGTTTGCCATCGCATAACTCCCTTGGGTGCGTGCTTTGACTTCAACAAAAACCAGCTCATCCCCTTTGGCCACAATTAAATCAATTTCACCACGGCGCGAGCGAAAATTTTGCTGCACCAACTGAAATCCATGGGCTTGCAGCAAGGTTAAAGCCGCTTGTTCTGCCCATACGCCCAAGTGGTGAGCATGCGGCTCAGCATGATGTGAAGACTGTGTCATTTGAGAACCACAAGCGAACGCTTGGTTTTTTGATAACAATGCACATTACGCTTGATCCGATCGCCCTGTGCAGTTAAATCGCCCGTACGGCCCTTGAGTCGAAAATCCTGTATGGCAGGATTAAGTACATATTGTTCAGTCAGCATCCACGCGTCTCCACCAAAGGCGATTAAACGCTGATACGGCATCGGTTCAGGTTTTTGCAAATAGGCATGGTACACGTCGTTCCATTGATGCTCGTATAAGGCAGGTACATCACAAAAGGTTAGCCCTTCTGGAATTGCTTTATTTTCTTCAATGGCAATGGCTTGTGCATATACCCCGCGTTTGGGTAGCTTGCCCAGTTGGTTGAGCCATGCAGAATCGCCCATCAGCATTAAACCCTGACCTTTTTTAAGCTTGGCCGGTAACGTTTGAATCGGTTCTACACGATGACCAAATTGCGAAACCAGCGAGATGTAATACAGTTCGGTATCGGCTTCTCTGCCATTTTGACGCAGCACCAAGAGATCCGTGATGTTATCTTTTTGCAATACATCGACCATCGAGCCTGCGTCATCTTGTTTCGACAAACTAAATTGAATCACGTTTTTTGCTTCGGCACCCACTTCATTGAGGGCCAACACTTTTACTTTGGGGTTGAGCTTCATCACCTCTTCAACATCTTGCCGAGCCAGTGGCCCAACCACCATTTCAGTTTTTTTGCCTACATGCTGCCTGAAAATAGACTTCATGTTTTGCTGATCTGAGTTAACAAATTTGATGGGTGTTTTGTGGTTTGATTGCGCGTAAGCGCTCAAAAAACCGTGCTTAATACTGGTCGCGGCTCGCGCCATAGGTCCGGTTTCAGGTAGAATGACGATCACTTCGGCGTGTGCCTGTGAAACAAAAGCTGCAAAAAACATCAGCAGCCAAGTCTTTTTATTATGTAGCATGGAGTAAAACCTTATGAGTGCTCAGTTATTTGTTGTAGCGACCCCAATTGGGCACTTAGATGACATGACGTATCGCGCCATCGAAACTTTAAAATCGGTCAGTTTGGTTGCCGCAGAAGATACGCGTCAGTCTGCTCAGTTATTTAAGCATTATAATATAACAACTCCATTGACAGCATGCCACGATCACAATGAAAATCATAAAATTAATGAACTGATTCAACGTTTAAAAGCGGGTGAAAATATTGCCCTGATCAGTGACGCAGGTACCCCGCTCATTAGTGACCCAGGTTTTAAACTGGTTCGTGCTGCCCAAGAGCACAAGATTCGCGTAGTACCCGTGCCGGGTGCCTGTGCAGCCGTTGCAGCCCTGAGTGCTGTCGGACTTCCGAGTGATCGCTTTAGTTTTGAGGGTTTTTTACCGTCTAAATCTTCTCAGCGCATGCTTCAGCTTGAAAAGCTAAAAGATGAAACACAAACCCTGATTTTTTATGAAGCACCGCATCGTATTCTAGATTGTGTCAAAGATATGATGCAGGTTTTTGGTGCCGAGCGACCTGTCGGATTCGCACGTGAAATCACCAAAACATTTGAAACCATAAAAAAAATGAGTTTAGGTGAGTTGGTCAGCTTTGTAGAGCATGATCATAATCAGCAAAAAGGTGAAATTGTACTGATTGTAGGCGGTAATCCAGTTGAAAAAGACATGGAGCAAGAAAAACTGGATCAGTTACTGACGCGTCTTTTACAGGATCTTTCTGTGAAGGCTGCCTCTCAGCTTGCCGCCGACCTGACCGGCATCAAGAAAAAAATTGCCTATCAACGCGCTTTAGAACTGACCCAGACCGATCTCAATTAAGCATAAAAAAAGCATCAATCATGATGCTTTTTTTATGGATTCAGATTAATCTCGGGCGTCTTCATCTGGCGGAACTTGGGTAATACTTCCGCCTTTTGCTAGAAATGCCGCAATTTCATCTTCAAGCGCTTGTCTTTGCTTTTGCTTGGCTGTCACTGTCAGCGTTTCAGCTTCTGCAAGATCTGCATCGTTTCCGCTTGATTCTTCATCGTTGGCACCATGTTCAGCAGCTTTGGCTTCATCTTCATCGACTGCCGCATCCTCTGATTCATCGTATTCATTCATATCCGTCATTTTTTTCTCCCCTCAATGACCGATTCATACATCATGAACGTTACTCATAAATTACGAAGAAATTTAACAATCTCTTGCGTATTCGCAAAGAGGCTTTTACACCAATTTCGTATTTTTTTAAACTAATTTGTAATCATTGATCAATGACTGATTAAAAATTACCGTTTAAGTCCTAATGTGCATAACGGGTTTTGGCGAGTAAACTCAATCCTGTGGCCTGCTGTAGGAAAGCATTTTTCAGATTTTCATGCTCATCAACAAATTTTAAGCCCGCGTTACGCGCTGCAATCACTGGAAATAGCGTTTGAGATTCCAGCCAGCCAATCACAGACATACCATGCATCATGGCATCGTTTTGCCCTTTACGCGCATGTTCATAACGTCGCAAGGTTTGTTCATGTGCCCATACACCTCGCGCCCGGTCATGTAGCAGCACATCACAGAGTAGTGCTGCATCTAAACAACCGATATTGACGCCCTGACCAGCCAGAGGATGAATCACATGCGCTGCATCTCCAACCAAAGCCAATCCCGGTTTGATGTATTGTTTTGCAGCACGGGCGATCAGCGGGAACGTTGCACGCGAACGTACCTCATGCACTTGACCCAACATATGCTGACTTTCTTGTGTAAGTAAATCCGCAAATGTCTGATCGCCTAATGCAGCATATTCCTCGGCATAATCTTCTGGCAATGTCCACACAATCGACTGCCAAAATCCCTTTTCATTTGGCTCGATACTGGCCATCGGCAAGAATGCCAATGGCCCGGTCGGCAAAAAGAGCTGGCGAGCCACATGCTGATGTGGCTGCGCCGTCTTCACGGCACAGCTAATCGCAGCCTGACGATAATCCAGCACATCCAGATCAATCATGGCTTGGTTACGCACAAACGAATTTGGACCGTCTGCACCAATCAGCAAACGAGTCTGCAAAACTGAACCATCTTCAAGCTCAAGCTGCCAGCCCGACTGTACAGATTCGATTCGCTTGACACGAATCTGCGTCCGATAATCTGCAATCACTTCACGCATTTTTTGCTGGATTGCAAAATTAACAATACTCGGTTCCACCATCGAACCCAATGCCTGATCCAGATGTGGTGTCTGCTCGCTCGCATGTCCGAATTGAATTTCACCGTAGCCATTTTTATTCCACACCTGCATGCCCGAATACGGCATATGACGTGAAATAGCACTCCAGACTCCAACGGTCTCTAACAAATGAATGGTGGCCTGACTCAAAGCCAATACTCGTGGATTTACTTCACGCTCAATGTGTTCACGTGAAAGTACAGGAGCAGCATCGAGGACGGTGACACGAACGCCACCTTGAGCCAACAATAGCGCTGTCAGTCCGCCTACCAGCCCACCGCCGACGATCACAACATCGTGCATTTGTGTCATGCTTTTAACCCCATCGCGTAATTGGCAACTAATGGCTTAATGCCCGGAATAACATCAAAAGCCACCAGCCCGGTATTTCGCAATAATTTGAGTACCGGATTTTGGTTACTAAAGCCACGCACCACCGAATCACAGAATTTAATCACGCGTTGCTGATCTTTTAATCGGGCTTGTTCATAAGCCAGCAGATTTTCTGGCTCACCGATATCGTCAGACTCACTCAATTGTTGTAACAGATGGCGCACCAGTACTTCAGCATCTCGTAGGCATAGGTTAAAGCCCTGCCCAGCGACCGGATGAATCGTATGCGCAGCGTTACCCATGAGTACCACACGACCTACAGCCTGCTTATGTGCCAATACTTGTGACAGCGGGTAACTAAAACGTCGTCCAGTTTTTTCAAAAGTTCCTGCCCGATCCCCATAGGTTTTTTGTAAAGCATCTAGAAAATGCTGATCGTTGTGCTCACCCAACCATTCGTCTTCGGTGCCTTTTTTTACAGGCCAGACCACAGAGCGTCGCGACTCGCCAGGCAAAGGCAATAATGCCAGTGGACCTAACGCACTAAAGCGCTCAAATCCGACCTGTTCGTGTGGTTTGGAGGTTTGTACCGTGGTCACAATGGCCACTTGATCATAATCTCGAACATCGGCACCCACGCCTAAAGCCTGACGACAAAATGAATCACGACCATCGGCGGCAATGACCAGTTTTGCTTGTAACTCAAGCTGCTCGTGTTCACGCTCGGCATTTAAATAGACAAAGTCCTGATCTTGTTTTAATGACGTTACTTTGACGCCATCAATCAGCTCAATGAGTTCATGCTGGCGTACCTGTGTAAGTAGTACACGCCCCAACCATGCATTTTCAATGACCTGTCCAAAGCTTTCGACTTTTTCTTGTGAGGCCACCAGTCTTGCTTTGCCAAAACTGCCTTCTTCGGTAATATGAACCTGTAAAATAGGCGTTGCGTGTTGCTGTAGCGCATCCCAGAGCTGTAACTTTTGATAAATTTGTACACTTCGGCGTGATAATGCCGTATTTCGTGCATCGAAACTTGAGTGATAGGGAGCCAGATTTTCGTCGTCGTAATCTGGATACTGAATGGCTTCAAGCAATTTTACTGCAATATTTTGTTTTGCCAGCATGAGCGCGAGGCTCAATCCCACCATTCCACCACCGACAATAATCACATGTTGCACTGCGATTTCTCCTTTACTCGATTTTTATCGTTTCGCTTGAGCCATAAGTGTTTCAATTGCATCGATTTCTTTAACCACATTTTGCGTCAGAATTAGTGGGCCATCTTCGGTCACCACGACATCATCTTCAATTCGAATGCCGATACCGCGCCATTTTTCATCCACCGTTTCATCATCAGGCGCAATATAAATACCCGGCTCAACCGTGACCACCATACCTGGCGCATAACTTCGCCATTTGCCAGCCACTTTGTAGGCACCCACATCATGCACATCCATCCCCAACCAATGTCCGGTGCCATGCATGTAAAATTGACGGTAGGCTTCTTTTTCGATGAGTTCATCGATTGCGCCGCGCATCAGTCCAAGCTGAAGTAAACCTTGTGTGATGATACGCACTGCGGCCTCATGTGGATCACGATACGACCGTCCGACTCGCACCTGATCGATCGCGGCATACTGTGCGTCTAGCACGATTTGATAGAGCGCGCGTTGCTCTGGACTAAAACGACCATTGACTGGAAAAGTACGCGTAATATCAGATGCGTAGCACTGGTATTCACATGCTGCATCGATCAGCACCAAATCACCATCATTGAGCGGCTGATTGTTTTCTACATAGTGCAAGATACAGGCGTTGGCTCCACCACCAACAATGCTGTTGTAAGACGGGACACAGCCATTTTGATTAAATACATAGTTCAATTCAGCTTCAAGTGCATACTCCTTCATACCCGGACGAACCTTTTGCATGGCACGAGTATGCGCTTGTGCACTGATGTCCGATGCGATTTGCATCAATTGAATTTCTTCTTCTGACTTAAACAGGCGCATTTCATCTAAGAGACGATCGAGTTGAAGCACTTGAGACGGCGCACCGTCGCCGCGTTTGTCTTGATCTTGAGCCTGTTTAATCCATTGACTTACGCGCGCATCAAATTCAGCTCGATGCCCGATTCGATAATAAATGGCGCCTTTATTGAATAACTTCTCGATGATTTCTTCGTCAAGCAAATCAATCGCAAAGGCTTCGTCTGCTTCATAATCTTCAACCGCACCATCGACACCTGCACGATAACCATTCCAGATTTCAAGCTCACGATTACGTTCACGACAAAACAGGCTATAGGTGTAATCTGCTGTACTTTCACCCGTTTCAATCACTGCTACAGCTTCAGGCTCGGCAAATCCAGTTAAATAAAAGAAACTACTATCTGCACGAAACTTATAATCCGCATCACGATTTCGATACGCCACTGGACTGGTTTCAATAATTGCAATACTGTTTGGCCCCATCTGCTCAGCGAGGCGGTCTCGACGACGTTCAAAATCTGCTTGGGTCAGTTTCATGTGCTCTTATAATCTATATGGATAATGTCTAAATGGTAAGGCAGCGCCCAAGCATTAGCTTGGACGATGTGGTGTAAACATTTCAACAATACTCTGATTTTCATCAGATTCAGATGTATTTTTCAACTTTGACTGAAAACTTTTAATCAATGAGCTTTCTGAAACAGGGATTTTTTTACGGCCAATCGATAAGCTGACCGGAATCAAACGAACGAACTCATACAGTTCTTCGTAACCCATTTCGCCTTCTTCATCGTTGTCTGATTCGTCAAATTCGACTGCTGCAACATCTTGGAGATGCTCAATCAATTCAACTTCATCTGAACGGATGTGTCCAGAAGCCAAACCAAAGCCGAGTACCACGCCAGCACACCAATCTGCAAGCGCCTGTACCCGCTCTTGCAAAAGATGCTCTGAATCTGGAAGCATAGGTAAATAGTCCAGCTCATCTTCGGCGAGCGCATGCGCAACGTCTTCAGCTTCATCGGACAGCACAGACAGCGCCTGATCGTTTAAAGTCGGTACATTTAGCGTTGCTAAAATTTGTAACCATTCATCTCTGGTCGGTGCTTCTGTCACACAAACTATACCTGTAAGCAAACCATGTAACTCACTAGGGCTTGAAATTTCCTCAATTCCTTCAAAATTTTGGTTCCACTCGTTCCAACCTGAAATATCGTCTTGCATTCGCTTATCCAATCTCTATACTTCGTATATATTACCTTTGATTGCAATTCTGTGCGACTACGTTATGTTAGAACAATTACAGCGACTTCAAGCGCATGTTGGCGTTTTAAAAACGCGTTTACTTCATTTAGAGCGTGACAACGAAGCGCTCGTAAAGACGAAAGATGAAACTGAAGCCCAACATCATAGTCAAATCGTGCAAAAAAATAGCATCATTACGGCCAAGCAAGAGGAAATTGAGACCTTAAATGATCAGCTTTCCCAACTTCAAGGCCAGTTTAAGCAACTTAACACAGATGCCACGGCACTTGCAGACCGATACAGCCGTTTGGAAAAAAGTTGTACAGATCTGAAAAATCGTTTTCAGGAAATTTTGGCAGAGCGCAACGACTTACGTGTTACAAAAGAAAAGTTACAAGCACATCAGCGCCAAACCCAGCAAGAGATTCAAGAGTTACAACAAGATCGTGATCGGTTGCTGAAAAAAAATGAACTGGCCAAATCAAAGGTTGAAGCGATCATTCAACGACTTGCAATTTTGGGTACGGCACAAGATCAACATGCTCAGGAAATCCAGCAACTCGCCGACCCTACTGAGGAGATTCATCCATGAGCGATCAAGTGGTCGTCGAACTACGTTTAATCGAACAAATTTTTCGTCTAAATACCACAGTTGAAAAACGTGATGAGCTTGAACGTGCTGCTGAAGTACTGAATGAGCGTTTTAATGAAATGCGCCGCAGTGCGCCGCGCGTTGAACACAACAAGCTGGTCATCATGGTCGCGCTTCAATTGACCCAAGAAGTACTCAGCCTCAATAAATCATTGCAAGAGTATGAACATTGCGAGCGATTGTTAGACGCAATTTTACAAGATGTAGAAAAAAGCCTATAGAACTGTGCATTTTCGCGCAAACGTTCACCACTTGAAAACTAAGTTTACATAACACTGTGGCAAGGGAATTGCCATTGAGTTCAGATCGGTTATACTGAATCTGTCTCTGGGATGCTCGCCAGCGCGTCAGAATCCCCTGAGCCGATACTATCACTTTAGGATAGCGTTCTGCATATTTAGAGTGTATGCCTACCGCGAGTAGGAAACCCAGCAAGTATGCGTCGCTTCCACCTTGAACTTAAGGGTTCAAGGGTAATGACAGGCAGCGGCATCTTCGGAGGCATTTATTTTTAAATTATAATAATAACTTAGCTTCAAATCGCACTTCCATTACCGTCCCTTAAATTTCGAATAGTCTTCTGTGTATGCGCTGTGTATACTCTAGAATTAGTGCTATTTGTTGTTTAATATGCGCTATTAGTGCAAAGACGGCGAAATGTTTATGACCAATGAAAAAATCAAAATTACCAAAACTTTCGTAGACAACGTCCCTCTTTCGCCTGAAAAACAGGTTATTTATCGAGATTCTGAGCTCACTGGTTTCGGTTTACGTGTTAAGGGCGTCAAGACCTTCATTGCAGAAAAGAAGCTCCCTAACGGCATGCCATGCCGCGTTACCATTGGCCAGTATGGTCTATGGACAGTCAATCAAGCCAAAGAACAAGCTAAAGAATATCTTCTCATGATCAGCAAAGGCATCAATCCTAATGCTGAGAAGAAAAATATACGACTCGCCGCAGCCGATCAGTTACTAACATCCAAAAGTATACCGACTATTGCAGAAGTATACTCACTCTACAAAGAGCGAAAATCATTATCCAGAGATTCAATCATCGCATATGACATCTGCGTAAATGATTATTTTGAGGACTGGCAGAACCTCAAGATTACTGACTTAACTCAAAAAGCATGTAGAGATCGTTTTGTTGTACTTACTGAACGTAGCCCAGCTCAGGCCAATCTTGCATTTAAATTCCTAAGAGCATTGCATAACTTTGCAAAGATCAATTATCTCGGGCCAGAAGATAAACCGTTAATCTCTGGCGAGAATCCCGCGGCGTTCATCGGATCTAAAAAGAATCAGAACAAGATTAAGAGACGGCGCACATACATTCGGGCCGATCAACTTCACGACTGGTCATATCATGTAGCAAATACTCACTGGCTTGGAAGCCAAAAAGACAACATGCATGCATACACGAATCAGGATTATTTATTTCTTACGATCTTAACCGGTTTTCGTAGAAGTGAGGCCGAAACCGTAGAGTGGAAAAATATTGATTTGAAGTACGGCACAATCAAAATCACTGATACCAAAAACGGCGAAGATCTACTTTTACCTTTGGGTGATATGTTGTGGCACATTCTCAGAGAGCGTAAGAAAAGAGCCGGTGACAATCAGTATGTTTTCCCTGATAAAACTGGTAAATCACATATTGAAGATCGTCGAGACGTACGCAAAAAAATTACTGAATTGTCGGGTATTGAGTTTACGTTTCATGATTTGCGCAGGACGTTCGGTACGATTGCAAACAGCTTGGCCATCGGTAGTTACACGATCAAGCGACTTATCAACCATACACTTGAAGATGATGATAACGATGTCACAGACGGTTATATTCAAGTCTCATTCGAAGAATTACGGAAGGCTATGAATATGATCGAAGAGAAAGTATTGTCTGAAGAAGTTACGCAATTAATTAAATTTAGAAAGTATATTTAACTTTTTTATTTATTCGAATCAGTAGACTTACACAAATAGTTATTTTTTATATATGAGATTTTAATTGAAAAAAATTAAACCTATCAGTTTCAGCTTTATCATAAGCCTTACAATATGTTTTTTATTCCTACTAATTACATTTTGGATTTTCTACCAATATTCTTGGAGTGCTGCCGCTGCAAAAGATGCATTAAGTACGACTGGGAGTTATTTTGGTGCAGTTGCAACGTTAGGCGCATCTGTCGTTGCTGCTTATCTATTTAACGATTGGAGGGAGCAAAAAGTATTTGACCTTAAAATTGAAGTTATCAATGAAATATTGACGATGATCGATCATTTAGAAAAAAATTTAAATGTGTTTTACAATGGAAATATTGGTGATTTTAATCGAAGTCTAAAGTATTTTTTTAAATTATATAAGATCATAGATCATAATAAAATCGGTTTAGATATTGATAAGAAATATAACGATCTTCATCAAGACGTATCTAAAATACTTTTAAACTCTCAAATTAACGGTCACAGGGAATTATGGATATCTGAGAGACATAAAATAATGGAATATAGAGGATATATAACAGGAAATTTAAGAAAAAATATTAGTGATAAAAAATTTGAAATTCTTGATGAAATATAAATTCCCCTTTTATTAAATGATCAAATTTAGAATCTCATTTCTATTTCTAAATTTGATATGTAGATTTTCCGACCAAATACACTCAATCCAGCGACAAGTTTTGACTTCTAGCTGTTTATCCACAATTTTTTAAATTTGAATTTGTTTTGACCAATTCTTATCATTAACTTGATTTTGTAACGATATCAAGATTGATATGAAAGAGCGTATTTTTCTTCTCATTGATGTGAACAATATGTATGTGTCATGTGAGAGAGTATTCCAGCCGCAACTGAACAATAGGCCCGTCATTGTTTTAAGTAACAATGATGGCTGTGCTGTTGCGCGTTCTCAAGAAGCCAAAAAACTTGGCATCAAGATGGGTGTCCCGCTTTTTAAGATTCGAGATATCATTCAGCAGCATAAAGTCGTTGTTCTATCGAGCAACTACGCTCTGTATGCTGAGATGTCACGCCGATTTCATAACATTCTCAAAGCAATGGTTTCAGAAAGGGATCATGAAGTTTATTCAATCGATGAGTGTTTCCTAGAACTGACAGCTTACCGTGGCCTTTATAATTTGAATGACTTTGCTCGGACTGCTAAAAAAAGAATTCTAGACTGGATCAATCTCCCAGTATGCGTTGGCATCGGCAGATCTAAAACTGAAGCTAAAATGATGAATCACATTGCGAAGACATATTCGCATTTAGATGGCGTTTGTAATGTGTTTGATCTGATGCAGGATGGTGTCCGGGATGTTCTGTATAAGCAGACTGATGTAAGTGAAGTATGGGGCGTGGGCAGGCAGAATGCGAAGAAACTTGAAATGATGAACATCACTAATGTCTATCAGCTGATGAATGCCCCGCCCTCATATATTGAGAAGATGTTTTCTGTAGTGCTTAAGCGCACTGTGATTGAACTCAACGGCACAGCATGTATTGACATTGAGCATACGCAGCCGACTCGTAAGCAGATCGTGGCTTCTCGGTCATTTGGAAATCGAATCACTGATAAATATGATTTAAAAGAAGCAATATCAAGGCGTACTCAAGAAGCATTTATGCGTTTACGAAAAGAACAGGTTTTATGTGGGTACATGATTGTTTTTGCTTACTCAAATCCATTCGATACAAAGAACAAGTTCTATAAGGGCGAGAAATCCACAGCTTTTAGTGTGCCCACAGATGACGTACGAAAACTCGTAGCTGCTGCCAATACGCTTACTGAGCAGATTTATATAAAAGGAATTGAGTTTAAAAAGGCGGGAATCATTTTAAGTGCATTAGAGCCTAAGGCTTCATACAACTATGATTTGCTGACTGACTATGCACAGCTCGAACTCACTGAGCACTTGATGAAATCTATTGAGAAGATACAAGAAAAGTATGGAAAAACAAAAATTGGATTTGGCGCGAGTATGTTTGAAAATAGAATCTGGACAATGACAGCGACATCAAAAACACAAAATTATTTTAACTTTCACAGCTTATTGTGTATTAATGACGCTCATATACGAGTGAAAATTCATTGAGAGGTATCGCGCATGCATCGTTATCAAGTCTGTTTTTACGCTGATGATTCTAAATTGACTTTAGAGAGAAAGATTTGTGTCTACGCTAATGATGGCAATAGTGCACTGAAGATTGCTAAGGAACAGTTTAATAAAAAAACGAATGTATCTCGCACTGTAATGCTCTGGGAAGGTCCAGATAAGTAAGCCCTCTAGCGAGGGCTTTTCTTTAATTAAATCACTACCCGATTATTAATCCATCCATAGAAAAACTGCTCTTGGCTTGGATTGCGTTCACAAATTTCAATGTAGCGCTGGCCTTGCATGATATTTAAAACACGCAATAACACACGCTCCCCTTCTTTGCCTCGCTTAACATAGTAAGTACGTAATGCATTCAACGTTGCAGGCCCATATATCCCGTCCACCGCAATGTCTGACCAGCCGCCTTTTCCTTGATTATTCAGTAAATTTAATGCGCGCTGTAATAACGGTCTTGCAAATGCTACGCCACAGTTTACGCCTGTATCAAGTAGTTCCTCTGCCACTGCAGATGTGATTGCATTCACATGATCAAATCGAGGCTCTATCCAGTACCGCTTCTTGTAAACTGAAACTGCAAAATCTAGGGGTAAATCACGCATATTACCTTTGTAGCCGTTTGCTCGAGCTACAGCTTCTGTAATGCCATATTTTGTTGGTCCACCACGATCCGCTGGATTGTTGACATATCCACCTTCACGGTCAATGAGTTCTTTTAAATATTGATCAACATTCATTCATTATTTTCCTATAGACAATAAAAAACCCCGCAATTGCGGGGTTTTTTACGTGAAAAAGTTACGACACTTTTCGCAGACGCGAAGCGTAGATAGTGTTGCGCATATCTCCTTTGAGGACTTGTCGCATACTTGGGGTTTTAGCACAAGCAGACAATACACATTGTGCAACCAATTCATTAACCTTTTGTTGTTTTCTTTCAGTTAATTGAACATGACTTTGCAATGAAATAACGTTCATAATTCCCACACCCGTTTAGAAGGTTTATTGACGTCTAAAGGCAAGCCAACGCTTACCTTCAAAATTTACTGTCAAACCAGCTCTATCTAATTCTGATTTAATTGACTCTGCTGCTTCATGCATTCTTTGTAAGAATGCCTGACTGTAGTCAGTACGTGCATATATCTTAGTAGCACTACCTGAACCATCAGCATGTTGCAAGAATTTTTGAATAATGAAGATCAAATATTCTGCGTATTTAGAATCATATTCCGAATCTTCTAAACTATCAAGCTTTGGACTTATGTAGATATCAAAAATCTTTAACGTTAGTTCACGGCCTCGTCGATGATAACCAACCTCAACAATCACGTTTGGATGATCGCAATCATCCTCGCAAATACCAATGTATGTATTTAGACTTTCTCTTGTTAAATAGTCTCCGTAGTCTTTACTTGCATGAATATGTTCGAAAAATTGCTCATTTAATTCAATTAACTCATCATCAAGATTTAGTGCAATTCCACAATCAACCCAATGTCGTGCAGTTGTTTTTAATAATTCTTCATCAAATGAAATGATATTCAATTTTATTCGTCTCTTACAAAGTCAAGACAAAATAAGATAACAAAATATAAAAACAATATAAAGAACGACATGATCGAATTATAAAAGTTCAATACCCCGCAGTAGATAACCTATTTAATATCTACTTAAAGATCGACCTGAACGTTTCCCTGACCTCAAGAACAATTTCAGCGAGTGACTTGCCTTTCATTAATTGTACGGCTTGGTAAACAATGCCGATGCATAGCATGCCAAATACCGCAAAGATCAGCATGACAAAGCCTTGGGCCATGTGTGAGTACATACTCAGGTCGTAATATTCAATGAATGCGGAACCACCGTACAGACTGATTGAAACGCTAAAAGCAAACTTCATAATCACACCAGGTGTGATTTTGATTCTTCCTTGCGTATCAATATCGCCGGAAAGGGTTAATGCAAAGATAGCCCCAACAATTGCAGCAAGAATTTTTAAAAGCCATGGTAGGCTTTTAAGTGAAATCGGATCATTCATATAATTTGTTCCCATGTTTATCTCCTTTTTCAAGGCAATAAAAAACCGCCAGAATTGGCGGCTTCGTTGTTTAAGTACTGCTAATCGCTTGTTGTAACGTTAATCTGATTTGAATAGTTCCAAGTCGCCTGTTTCCATTTATCACGTGCAGCCACACGAATATAGTAGTTGGTCGTTGTATCAAGTCCTGTAATCGTCGTTGCTGTTTCAGATCCAGACCAAACCGGCTGCGTAGTATCTGGATTGAAGCCTGCTGTCTTACTCAGCCAGATTGCGTAATCTTTCAGATCTGGTGCGTCTGAAGGATCCCAATTCACTGTGATTGAATCAGCACCTGCAGAAGCATGGACATTAATCAGTTGTTCAGGTACCGGATTACTTATGTTTAATTCAGTGAAGCTGCTCATCTTATCGTTAGCATAAGAAGCTACTCGGATCGTATAAGCACGTTGAATACCATCAATGGTGGCCTCTTCAATTAAATATGAATAATCTACATTCATGGTTTCAACTTCACGAAGCTTTACACCATTTGACCAGACTTGAACGATATATTTTGACGCACCTTGTACTTGCTGCCATTGAATTTTAAATGATGTGCCAATAAATGGCGATTGCAGTGATAAGCCAAGTACGCTGGCAGGCTGCCCACCGTTCAACGTATATGTATACGCTGCTACTTCATCAAGTCCCTGCTCTTTGGCTTGTAGTCCATTAAAGCTGGTAAATTTTAAGTAGATCGGTTTACCAATCAGATTTTGATTTAATGTATACCGAAAAATTGCTTTATCGAGTCGTACAAAGTTTTCACCTGCAGCATGCACTATCGGATCCTGAAAGCGTCCACGGATTACATTAGATAACTCATACAAACCAGGGCCAAGCAATGTTGCATCAACATAGTTGGCATATTCATCACCAACTTTGAAAAGTGTTGCATCGGCCTGAGCATCAATGACAGTACCAGAGAACATCTGATTATTAGATGTATTCAACTGTACTTGCAGAGCTGTTGCACTGGCATTGATCGAATTTACTAAATTGCCGTATCTCGCTGATCCATATATCGTTCCAATGCTTTCGTATGTCGTATTATCAAAACTGGCCCATACATTACAACCGCCCCAATCAGAACCGCCTGCAACGGCTATCCAAATCTGATTATCACCATTGGTTAAATCAAGTGGTGGCTCAAAAACAACTGGTGCAAACACATCGCCTGGTTCTTCACTACCACCTTGATAGCCATCGGAAGACTGTAGATCATATTCGATTGCCGAGCGTGTCCCTACGGCCAACTCTTCTGCAGATACATCCAGATAACCGTCTGCATCTTCTTCTATTGCTGTAATACGAACAGGAAATTGATTAAGTCCTAACGAATAATCGGTTAGAGTCACTATATCCATCGGCTCTAGGCGACAATGATTCCAGCCAAGCCGAAATTGATACGTATTGCGAACATACAACAATCGTTGTAACCGCAACTGAGCAGCATGACGCGCTATTTTAGGAACACAAAAGAAATCAAACTTGACGCTTTCTTCACTACGCAAGCCGAACATTTCGATATTCGCTTGATCCTTGGCTTCAACCGTTTCTGTATTGTATTGATTGTGACGATTTACATACTCGAGCTGAACATGATTGAAAGCATCTGTGTCACGACTTCGCTGCACCCGTAACGGTTCATTGTTATCCATAAAATCATCATCAGTTAAATGCGCGACGGGTGTTAGATCCGGTACAAATGTTACGCCATTGCCTGTGATTGCTGCATCACCATAGGTTTTGATTTTAAGGCCATCAATACTTGGAACGATTGCACAATTTACCGCTTCCACAATTTCATTGATAATCTCATGGGCGGGACGCTGCTCTGTGATTGCCGGACTAATCAAAAGATTTGCAGCTGCACAGTAGGTTCTAAACTCTTCAAGATTATTAATTTTAATGTCTGGTGCTGCGCCATAATGTGGATTTGTAATCAAATCATGAATGACATCCGCAGGATTCGCATCATGCACTGTTTCTGATAATGTGATATCTGAAATAATTTCAAAACTATGATTGGCAAGGCTTGCGCTATCACCCAGATCATAATTTGAAGCAGCAACAAAAGCGGTAAAAGGATAGTTCAGTGCCTGATCAGGATGATAGGTCTGTAAGTATCCCCATTTAGGATTATTGTCACCGTCAAAAAATTCAAAACCAAGTTGATCAATTGGTGAGAAAGTTATACCGCTTTCAATTTTATCGATAATCTGCTCTTTATCTTTCCAGATTAAACCGATCTTTCTGACTTTGTTGGCACACAAACCAAGCATCAAAGAAGCTGAATATGTATAAGTCGTATTCTGGGTTTTAACTTTGCCGCCTTTACCACCTGATTTCGTTGTTGTTGTATGGGCATTTGCTTTGAAATCCGCATACCAGAACATATTGGCCGAGATACGGTTTTTCCCATATACCAAGTATTGTGGTACGCCATAAGCCGAGGTTTGCACACGCATCGAATTGATACGTGTGTCTGAAGTGCTGATTGTCGGACTTTTAAATAATCCACTCATTTTTACAGCCCCTTAATACGATAAAACCCGACGATTCGCCGGGCTAAACTTCCTTTTGTGCCATCCGAGAGAATGACACCTTGCTTTAAATAAGCATGCACCATCATGGGCCACTCAGTGATAATGCCCGCATGACTGATACATTTTCCAAAATGATAGAGCACGATATCGCCTGGTTGTGGCTCATCAACTTTGTAGAAGAATTGCTCTACCCAATAGAGATATCGTTGCTCCATTTGATGAAGGTGCCAATCAGGTGGGTAAGGACGTGGATCAACATAAGGCATCAAACCAAGTTTATGAAAAACTTCAAGAATGATCATGCCACAGTCCGTACCAACCCCTTTGACACGGCCTTGATGATGATAAGGTGTTCCGAGCCAAGTCAGGGCTTCTTGAACTGCAAGATCGTTTTTCTGCATAGACTCACCTAAATTTTGGCAATAAAAAACCGCTTAATGCGGCCTTTTACATCATCTTCGTTTCAGACAAAGCTTCAGGCTTCGGGCGCTCAGCTTCATACTGCTCTTCTGAGATGAACTCGACGTTGTGAACTGTATTCAATTCATTTGATTCATTCAGTTCACCGTACATCAAAGTCGCACCCGAACTTTTGTTTGTGACTTTGAAGTACTGACCATCTGCTTTTGTATATTTTTTAACGCTCATTAAACTAATCCTCCATCCACAATTGTCCAACCCGCACCGATCAATCCGCTCACTGCTGCTTGACTGGTTGTCGATCGTTTTACCTGTGCATATACAGTTTTCGGACTTGTGCCGTTTGCCCATTCGTTTTGCCGTGTTGTTCCGACATCGAGCCAAAGCGCATTTAAATATTTATCGTAGTTTTCGGTTGACCAATTTGGTGCCGATGACACATCTGCCATATTAGAATTAACGTTGAATTTTGCAGCCCATGGCGACAAATCCTGATTGAACGATGTCGCGCCCTGTAAAAAACCTGTAAAACTCATGACGTTTCTAATATCCCAGTCATTGATAGGTTTATTAAAAGATGAAGCATTCCAGAAAAAGTATGCCATTGATACTACTGATCTAAAGCTCCCAGTGATTGTGTTGTTGAATTTAGGGTTATTAGAGAACCATCCAGAAACATCTCTTAGGCTAGGGGCGTTAAATTTAACGGGCGCATTGAAATTATTGTCAGAAAACAAATAGTATGCTTCTACTAAATTGGGCGTATTTCCGAAGTCCACAGGTTGGTTGAAAGACTTAGCGTAGCCAAATATATTGTTGATAAACAACGCTTTACTAAAATCAATTCCGATTAGCTGTTTGTTGAACTTCGCTGCTCCGAAAAACATCCCAGAAAAATTATCACATTCTGATGTGTCAATATTTAATTCAGAGTTGAAGGATACAGCCCCCTCAAGCATGAACGACACATTTTTTAATTTAGCCCCCCTGATATTGATATCCTTATTGAATTTCGCAGCATTCATCAAAAAATGATTAATATCTAATAATTTCGGGGCATCCCAATCCACCCTGCGATCAAAATTACCAGCTCCCGCAAAAGCATAAGCAGCATCAGTAACTTCACTCACATCCCATGAATTTACCCTCTGATTGTAGCTCCCCATTCTTATGCAAATACCATTAATCGATGTTACGCCATCGGCATGAATACCTAGAGAATAATCAGGATAAGCTCCAAAGAAATTTGACGCATCAGGTGGGTCAAACCCTAGGATTCGATCTTTGTCTTTCCATGATAAATAAGCGTAGTCGCGACCTTCATCTATTTTGAGAACAATTTCACTGGCTGAATTGAAGACCCCCTCTGTGGTCGGGTTTGTGATCCCTAGGGATGTACAAGTAAGTGTCCCGCCAACAACTTTAAACTCTTTAGCAAAGTCGTTACGAAACTTAAAGATATCGCCATTCTCGACATCATAATTTCGTACGATGCGGACGTTGCTAATATAGCCTTTTGGTGGAAAAACGTTGATCGATTGATCGACTGTATTTGTCGATTTAAACACTGTGCATGACATGATTGATTGCTCCTGCGCTTAAGCTGTGTAATTAAAATATGTGTCTAAAAATGCGATACGCTTTTTCGTCCATGTCAGAATTTGTTCTAAGCTGGTGATATTTAAAGAAGGACGAACCGGCCAACGTGCAAGTTCAAGATCGTAAACATCTCTTGAATACTTCAAAAAAAGATCAGTCGATAAGTTATAGATGTTCTCAACTGAAATGATTTTCAGATCACGCAATTGTTTGTATCTTGCTTCAACATCTGTGTTATACGCGACTTTGACTTTGCGCCAGAACGAACCAGATCCCGTTCCAATTGTCTGTGTACCACTGGTGTTGTCATACACAGCACCACCTGTCCAGTCCAAACCAAAAACGGTATCAAGGTCATAAGGCATAAACATAAAGCGCTTGCCGTCGTAACTCATGAATTGAAAGTTTTTTGCACTGTTGCCACCAGCACCATCCGCATATCGAACAAACTCAGCAAACAGCATAAAATCAATCGCGTTTTGCTTGTCGAGATAGACATTCGCTTGTGCTGTAAAGTTCGCATCGCTGAGCTGTGTAAATGCGTTCCAATTTGAAATTGCGGCCCATGTATCTGCTGTTGGGCTGCTTGGTGCTTTTAGTTCATAAAGCGTTGGATTGTTGACTTCAAGATTTGTGATGTCATTCCATCCGTCCATGCCAATTAATATCTCTTTCGGCTTATTTTTGGCAATGTTGTAGTTGGCACGCTTCTTTGCAGTTCCGAACGAACCAATGCCGTAGAACTCATCATTGATATACAGCAGGGCTGAGTAAAGACGTGGCACTCCGTTGGCACCATTTTGGAGTGCATCTTTACCCGTTTTTCCGATATAGACTTTTTCAGTCTCTAAACGCGGATAACCTGTTCTTGATGCTGTAAATTGTTCCCACAATCGATAGCACATTGCATTGCGAATATTAGTGTGATCAATCCAGTTTGATTTAAAAACTAACTCGTCGTGCGGCAGTAGATCACCGATTTTGACGTTCAGCGCTTTTGTTAAAGCTTGGTCTGAATAGAATGCGATGTTCCAGTTTTTCTTTGCATAAGCAGCGCTTGATGAACCTTGCACTTCCATTTTTACAAAGCAACTGAAAGACTGGCCGTCAAAATGAAACTCGCCCTTACATGAAATCACAGTGCCTTTTGCCTCAGGCAGCGCAGGCACATCTGTCAGATAGATCTGAATAACCGACTCAGGTGCTTTTACTGCGATTTGCTTGAGTGCTGTTACCGCTTGCGCTTTGTTCTTAAACTTCTTCAGCTCATTGATTTCATTTAAAACATCGACACCGTTAAAGACCCAATTGCCATATTTGTCGACGTAGCCCAAAAGATTCTTTTCAGCATCTTCAAATCGAATCAGTTTTGTGTCATCTGACTGCTTTGTTAGCTTTTTCAAATACTCAAGTGCATCAACAGCATTGTGAAGCCCATCGATCTGGCCAGAGCGCAGCATGCCGTTTTTTGTTAAACGTAGGACGATATTTCCGTCGCTATCGTCAAACGTATATAAATCACTTGAATCACTTGTCGCAAGCAGCTTTAACAGTACGCTGATATTGTTCAGATTCAGTTCATCAACAAACTTTTGGAGTTCTTTGATATCTTCTTGATTTGTGAGCAGTATCGAGCGTTTTGTATCTTCATCATATGAGACAAGCTGGCCTTTTTTATTAAGTGCAAGTACGACATTTCCAGCGTTATCTTTCCACTCATAGAGATTTTCAGAGTTTGAACTTTCAAAAAAATTGCTTTCCTTCGCTGGTGTGATGTTCAAGCCATCCCAAACATAAAGCCCAGCATCGTCCCCCTGTGCGATACGTATAGTAGAATTTGCCGGTACATTTATTTTATCTGCATCAAATAAGGCCATGGTTGCATAGCTATAGTTGCCACCTTGCGCCTCGACTAAATCAAGTGACATTTGACGAATATGATTGAGCAAAACGGTTAATGCATTTTTAAACTGTGATTCGGTGATGGTGTTCCCGATAAAATCGTAATCGCTCGGTACAGTCATTGGGTTACCCTCAAGAACAAAAAACCCCGCGAATGCGAGGCTTGAATTCATAAATATAATTAGACAGCGGTTTCTGGTACAGGTACAAAGGGCTCTCCACGAAACCGTTCAAGATTATTAAAACGGATACTGCAGGTATCCATGGTCTTATCACAACCAGGATAAACCTTGATGGATTCACCTACTTCGGGCATTTGTGTCAACGGCAATGTCAAAAGTAACGATCCATTTTCATGCAGTCGAATCGTACGCTTAATGCCTACATTTAAGCCAGCAGTGAACTCCACAACGCCTTGCGTAAAATAGCCTTGAGGTTTGGCAATATTGCAGACAATACGACTAAGTGAAGAATCTTGATCAACACTTGCTAAAACAGCATGTTCTTCACTAATTAACCCACAGCGCATATCAAACAACGTGTTTTTGCAAGAAGGTTGATACAGGTCTCGCGGCATTTGTACGCTCAAAACATCAAGATCAGACTTAACTGAAAACTGTAACTGATTGCGCGTGAAGTCTGGTTCAACAATCAAGCCGTCAAACAATTTGATTGTGCCAGCACTGGTATCAAAGGGATGTTTAGGATCCATAAATATCCTTTCGAGTTTGAATCTTGCACCATCCAACTGACCGTTGTGAACCGCTTGAAGAAACGGTAAAGAGCCAAGCATCACATCATCATTGATACTCACTGTTACGCTTAAGCTATCGAGCTCGATGCCAATTTTATAGCTTAAGCTGTCTCGCTCAATGATCGGCCCGTCAAACAAATATGCTTTTCCATCAACGATTAATGAATAATCATAATTTGTATAGCGATACTCGCTATTTTGTACCGTGGTGATTGTATAAAGCTCTGCAATAACAAACTGATTAGATTCAAGCAATGCAGCCATTTTGTCTGATACTTGTCTCATATCTTATTCCCAAATGAACCGATTAGATTGACTTGACCGCGCCACAGTTTGTATGAAAACAAGGTAAATTCTTGGCTGTCTTCTGCAAATCTGCAACGGTAGTAAAATGTACCCGTAATTTTTACAACTTGCCCCAACGCAGGTGGTGTATTGAAAATGACAGTACCGTCACTATTGACTTGATAGTAGTCATTTGACCACATCAGCATTTGAACATCGGTACTCCACATCAGCATTTGGTCGTTTGCATTCCACATCGACACTTTGCCAAATGCTTCAACGTGTGCAATCGGAATTCTTTGTTCACCGGTTTGCTTGTAAAGCTGAAAGATTGTTGTTACACCATCGCCTACAAACTCGGATTCAAATTCGTTATCCAGCGGTGCCTTAAACAAAAAACTATCGAATGAACCAAACCGATCTAAAAAGAAATTTTCAATTTTCTGAAGTTCTTTTTTACTCTCCCGCAAAATAGGTATCTGCAAACTGAACTCGTAACGCGGTACTGCATAGTGTCTAGCACGCAGCTCACGACCCGAAATAGAAGTCATGATATTTGTGCTAAACACTGGTTTGCGAACGAAATCATAGCCGATGCAAATTTCAGGAAATAAAACATCTGACATATTTTTCCCCTTATTTGCCGAAGTTTCGATTGTACTCTTTTAGTCCGTTTGCCAAGGCCTTACCTCGTTTCTTAAGCCAACGATCTGCATCTTTAGTATCAATAAAGCTGGCAGTTAGATGATAGGTATCACCAGTAGATCCATTTGATGTGCTTCGACCAGATGAACTTTTTGCTTCTGGAATATCTTTCGTAGAAAGGTACTTCTCAGGCGCAATCAATCCACCGTCTGCATACATATTTGGAAGCTTTCCTGTCTGATTCATGTAGTTCAAATTATCTAAACCGATCTTTTGAACAGCAGCTGCTTTTAACATGAACTCACCATTTGATGCCCAGATCGGGATGTCATCTGATGTGCCTGTGCCTGGTCCGGTAATGTGTCCACCAGTTGCAAATCCTGCGACACTGACACTTCCAACTTTTGCAGCTTGCGCTAATTGCAAACCAACAGCTGCACCAGCAAGAAGTGGCGCCATAAGCCAACCAACTAATGGAATTTGTGAAACAGAGGTATAAACGTTAGAGAACGTTGTAGGCGCATTCATTAAAACTTGCGCAACTGCATACGCTCTCTGCATTTCAAACATTGCTTTATAAGCTGTAGATTGTTCCCCAAAGATGGATGCCATCATATCCGTGGTAGTTTGAACTGCTGTAAATGCCTGATTTTGTCTCAACTGAAGTTCCGCTTGTGCGTAGTTCTGATCAAGCAGTGCTTTAGCCTGTAGATATTGCTCATGCACAGCGAGAAGTTTTTCATTTCTTGCTGTCTCATCATCTACAGTTTCAAAGATCCCCGTACGCTGTTCACGGTATTTAGAATCAAGATTTTCTTGGGCACCAAGACGACTATTTTCTAAACCCATTCGTGCAGCAGAATTTGGGTTATTTCTTTCGACTATAGCCTCAAGATTCTGCCAGCGGATATCGTCTATCGATTGCGTATTTTTTGTTAATACACTCGCAATATCCATATCCTTAGCTCGAAGTAGCTCGTCTCTGTATTCTTTGGCCAACTCATGATTTTCTTTAATTGCATCTCTTTCACGTTTATAACGCTTGAGAACAATTTCAGTTTCATTCATATATGCTTCAAACGCAGATTGAACTTGTTCTTGCTGCTCACGGCGAACTTCACTGATTTCAAAATCTCGCTTACGTTGTAAAGCTGAAATTTCTTTTGCACGCTCTTTATCATTCAATTCAGTATTGGTTTTAGCCAATTCGATTTGACGTGAATAATAATCTTCAAGCTGCTTGATACGATCAGTTTCAAATACTGTTAGATTTGCATAATCTTCTTCACGTTGAACTTTAAGTTTCGTAGTTTGATCAAGATAAAGTGCTGACTCTTGAGCTAAACGAACTTTAAGTTCCTTTGTTCCGGCATATGCATTATTAATCGCTTCAACTCGATCCTTATGCTCCTCAGCAAGTTTTTCAGACTCTTTGTAATACTGGGCATCAATTTTTTTTCGCTTTTCATCCATATCCTTCTGAGATTGTATAAGAGCAATCTCTTGGGACAATTGATCAGCTTGGGTTGGCATCATCAACGATGTATCTATAGTAGTCTTGCTATTAGCACCTGCCATATATTTCATTACACGTTGTGCATGATCCTGCATTTCTTTCGCTTTTGCTGGGGAAAGATATCCAACACCATTAATTTTTTGATATCCACCTCTCGCAGTTACTTTTTCAGAAATTCTCCCTTCCTTAAGTGCATCAACACCACCAGTTCCTCCATTGTAAGCCATGATTGCATCAAGCCAATTTCCATATTTCTTGAAGTTTTTTGCTAAATCATCTGATGCAGCTGCTGTTACTTTAGCTGTATCTTTAAAGTTGTCAGCAATGGTTAGACCATATTGGTTTCTAAAACCTTGAGTCGTCTGAAGAAAACCCTTCGCGCCAGTAGGACTTTTTGCATTAATATCGCCACCTGATTCAGTAGCGATCAAACCAGTGATTAAACCTGCTGGCAAACCACGAGTTTTTGCAACTTCTTCCAGTTTATCTTTGGCAACCAATGCTACTGCACCCATCAATTTCTTATTGTCATTAGCACTAAAGGAGTAATTTTTAGAATTAAAGTTTTTGATAGCAGCATCAACGACAGCCTGAGGCAAAGCCTGTTTGAATGCATTCGCACCATTTGCTTTACTTTGAGCATCAGCTAGAACATTTGCTTTATCAACACCTACTCCACGGTTAACCAATTCTTTGATGTAAGAATCGCGTAATCCATCCTGTTTTAGTTGGGTGATATATTCACGTTGAGTTTGAGTAAGGCTTTGCCAAGCTTTTGCTGACTCATTGACTAATGAGATCTGAGCTTTCTGTGAATTATTCACCTGATCTGCGGATTTCTTTAAAGCATCTTGAGCAACTTTCACTTGGTCATACTTAGTTTTACTTTCTCCATATACGTTTATCAAAGAACGAACTTTTTGCAGTTGATCATCTGTCATCCCATTGACATTTTTCACAGACAAATAAAATGCATCACTTGAAAGTTTTCCTGAGCGAAATTCTTGAGCCAATCTTGTATAGGTAGCTATTTTTTCATCTGAAATCGGCAAAGCTTCCATAAATGCAGATAAATCAGAGGAAGCAACCACAAATTTTGTGCGCAAATCATCAAATTGATCAGACAAGGCTTTAGTTTCATTATCTCGCTGTAACGTATTAAGTGATTTGTATTTACCAATAAGACTATCTAAGGATACTCCTTGCTCATCAAATGCAATAGTGGCTTCATTTGTTTTACGCGTCATTGCATAGTACGTACCACCTGCAATAGTGACTTGAATGCCAAGTGCGATTAAGCCTAAAGGCCCACCCATTAATCCAAGCATGGCTCCAGCTAGCCCACGTGTTGCAGTGGCTAACGTAATAGTTTCCCCAGCCATTCTTGCTAAAGCGACCTGGTAGCGACCATATTGGATCAGACTTAATGCAGCTTGTGTTCCTGCGATACCAAATGACAATGCTAATCTAGTTCCAAGAACTGCACTTAATGCTATAGCACCAGCCTCAACTTTATCCCAATTTTCAACAATGGTTTCGACGACAGGTATTGCACCATTAATAAGAGTTGCCTGCAGTCCTTGCCATTGCAGATCCATCAATTGAAGATTCTTTTTAGCTTCTGTAAGGCTGTTCACCATGTCGTTAGACATAATTGCACCAGCTTTTTCTGCTGCATCACCCCAGTATTTAAAGCCCTGACCATTTTTCTCAAGTAATGGGATTAACAAAGAAGAATCTGAAATTACCGATTCCATGTAAAACTTCATATCATTCGTGCTTGCACCGGCTTTTTCTAATGAGTTATAAAAAAGCTGTAGTGCTTCAGGTCCAGATAACTTCTGAAACTGCTGAATACTTACACCTACAAGGGGAGCAATATTCGTAAAGAAATCTGCTAGAGGCCCTCCACCAGTTTGCTGAAAATCACCGATTCGATCTTGCATGTCTTTCATCTTGTCTGCAAAAGACTCAAGTGAAATTCCAGCTGTTTCTGCACCTTTCGCATAGTATTGAAACTGACCTACAGAAGCATTGGCTAATTTCGCAAAGCGTTGAATATCATTTCCAGCGGTAATGACTTTTTCACTGTAAGCAATGACACTTCCTACGGACAAACCACCAAGCACTACGCCAAAACCTTTTACTGCTAGACTTGCTAAGTCAAAAGAATCAGTAATCGCTTTAGTAGACTTTTTGGTTTCACGCTCTGCACGGCTCAATGGCTCTGTGTATCCCGCTACTTTGGCAACAAGATCAAGTGTCAAGCGGCCTAATGATGCTGTTGCCATGGTCTTCTCCAATTTTTAGGCATAAAAAAACCCACCAAAAGGTGAGTCAATTTAAAACTTATAGTCAATTTTGGTCTTTGGACACTTTTTCTTGTTCCAAATCACTTATTGGTGCAGCAGATAGTGCGTCTTGTGCTGCTGCTTTAGCTGCTAATGCTGCGTCTTGTGCTGCATCTTGTGCTGCTGCTTTAGCTACTAATGCTGCATCTTGTGCTGCCGCTGTTGCTGCATCTGCTGCTACTGAATAATTCTGCACTGGATATTTAGCTAAATAATCATTATGACAATATTCTTTAGCTAAAATATCGAAATATTGATTATCAGGTGATTCATAAATAACTGCATTAGTATCCGGCCTTACTATGAACCTGCTGAAACCAACATATGCCCCCATTGCATTCTTTGCATTAACCTCGCCACAGTTTTGAATAACATTTCTAAATCGGGCAGATTCACCATCTCTAAGATTATATTTAACTAAATCCTCAATTCTTTTCATTTCAGCCTGCTGCTTTGCAAGCAGGGCTTGTTGTTCTTTTGCTTTTTGGGCTTGTATTGCAGCTTGTTGTTCTTTTGCTATTTCCTCTTGAGATTTACCACATGCAACTAATCCTAAAATAACAATCAGTAAAATTATTCTTTTCACAAAATACCCCCTAATAAGTACATATGCTGAGGGTAGACGAATTAAAAACCTAAATCTAGTTTAAAAATTATCTTGAACAACTTGAATTAATTACAACAGACTAAGTTTTTTTAATAAAATTATTCTTGATCAATTTAGAATACAATATGAATGAGTGAAATAATCAAAGACTTTGCAAAGCCAGAATTCAAAGATCCAATCATGGACATGTGGGAATTTTTCAACGACAACACCCATTATCGCCTTATAAGGTACGAACCCATTAAAAATGGAATTCGTACATTTTACATAATTGTAAATTAAAGTCCTTTTTCCATTGCCTCATCTAAAGACAATTCAATTTCTTTTGGCTTGTCCTCGTGGGGCATAAACATCACCGAGTCGACACGATCCTCAGGCTTAACTTTTCCGTTGTGATATAAGGCCATCAATCCACCAATAGCCTGTTCTATCCTTCGACCAATAAAAAGAGAGCCTCGCTTTTCCCGATATGCTCTCCACAGCATAAGCTCTTTATGACTTAGGTTTCGTTCGGCTTCTTCAAGTGTTCTTCCGCCGATTCCACAGGTAACGAGCTCGAAGAGGAGTTCATATCGCTCGAGCTCTTCTTCTGAGACTTTCCCATAAAGTTGTTAATCTCATCAGCCAATTTATACAGAGCATTAATAAAACTTGGCTCAGAGTCATAAACAGCTTCGAGATTATCAAAAAACGGCGTCCCGGCACTATCTACACAGATGGTTCCGCATAAATGTGAGGCTTGCAGTCGATCCGCATCAACTGATTTGATCTCGGATGCCTCAATATCTTTCACATTAATTTTCCAATTAAATGATTTTGAAGCGTCTCGTGCTGCCTTAAAGCTGAGTTTTTTGATGTAAACCTCAGCCTTGATATCAACTACATCACCGATTTGAACATCAGGATCGCCTGAAGTTTCACGAAGAAAATCTAAATTGTCTTCATTTGCGGCCTGCTGCCAGACCAACTCACGGCGAATGGCAGCACCAATTTTAGTTACGCGCTTAAGATCCTTAATATTTTTCATATTTCACCTTAAGGAGTAATCGTACGAATGGTTTCTTGCACCGAAGAACGGCGTTTTAGTGGGAATGAATAACCCACATGCTGGCCCTTTTCAAATGTTGGAGCTGCACGTTTGAGATAGCCGTCAAATTCCCACCAAGTACGTGTTGTCGGTAATGTAACTGTTCCTCCTGTTACTGTAGGCGGGGCTGCACTGTGAGATGAACCAAGGTACCAATGAACTGTTTTTTTCGGTACCGTTTTTGAGAGTTCAAGAATTTTAAGATGTGAAGAATTTTCATCATCAAAATCTACAGCCAATGAACCTTCACCCGGTGTAACCATACCTGCTTCAGTGTCGCCTTCTTCTTGATCAAGGCAAGTCACTTCAATATCTTCTTCACTGTCTTGACCAAGATCGATTGTCTTCGCACAAATAACAGGAACAATATTGGTACCATCAAAATAATACAGCTGAGTTTTTTGAACTTTAATACGCGCCATGAGCTTGCTCCTCATTTTTTTGGCAATAAAAAAGGCGCACAAGGCGCCATTAATTGGATTTTTTTTAAGCTTCAATCAACCAGCTACAAGTAAAAGTACCTCTGTACACACCTGGTATGATTGAACCGATATTCGGAAAGTTTTCGATAATAGAATGATGCTTGAGTACGTTCCGTACAGCTTTAAAAACAGTATCTCTTTCCTGCTCTGATTGGGCATACACATCTATCTGAACTTCAATGCTGTCATCAACTGCAGGCACATCTACATTATCAATTGCATAACCTGAAACAATGGTCCAGACCACATAAGGCAATTTAATCCCCTCACTTGCTTGATCTCTGTATACCCGCAAAACTCCATCACTTGCTTTTAATAGTGCAGTTACACTCGAAGCGCTGTTCAGAATTGTTCGAATTGGAATCATCAGACTTTATTTAACTCCTCTTCAATGCCTGCTTTGAAAACACTCGTGAATGTATCAGTGACGGAATCAATATTGTTATTCATCGCTGGGCGTAAAAAAGGAATCGCTCTTGAATGATCAGTACCGAGTTCTACGAACCACCAATACCAAGTATCGCCACCAGGATTATCTTTACTTCCGAGTGTCTTGTAACTTTTTCCAGCTCTGCCCGCTCTGACATTTTCTTTTGAAGAAACATAATGTCTTGCACCGCCACGGACACCGACCTTCATCACAATTTCATTTGAATTTCTGACTCGACCTGCGCGAACCATAATATTTTTAGAAATCTGTTCAGAAGTTTCTGGATCATCAATCAATCTGGAATTGCTGACAGCAGCCTTTTTGACAATATTCATTGCCTTTCTTGCTGCTTTGGATGCCAGTCTTTTTGCTATCTTGGGACTGGCCAGACGTTCAAGCTTTTCAGCAACATCATCAATCCCACTCAAATGTGCTATTGATTCCATTCTTTTAAACCCTCACTGAGTTCAATAGTGATATACGTCTTGCGATTGAACAAATCACGCTTTGGCTGGCCATTAATTTGGTAATAAACTCCAGCAAATACAACGCGCATATCACTCGTAATCGTTGCCGAAACACTACTAAAACGAACTACTGCACGTGCTTGAAGTGATGAGCCAATGGATTGTGCTTGTATGCTGTCCCGTGTTGATAGATCCTGAACGTCTGACCATAAGGTACAGTGATCAATCCAACCTCTTATAAGATATTCAGGATTACTATCATCCTGCGTTTCAACATACTTCTGAACAGTGATGCGATGTTTTAACTTTCCGAACTCCATGCATCACCCCACATTTAAAAATCGATGCCGATTCCATGCCCACAATGTAGATTTTGGCAACTTCTCCATGTTTCCAGTGGCTTCTGGATTTTCATGCCAGTAGCCGATTAGTGTGAGTGCGCCTTGAACAATCGAAGGCGATGCATGAATACCGTTAATTACTTCATCCGGTATTGAAGCACCAAGTTCAAATAATTTTCGATTTGTCACTTCTTCAAAAGTTGATAATGCAGCATCGATCAATAATTGAAGATCATCGTCCTCATCATCTGCATCAATTTTCAATCGGGCTTTGACTTGGCTGAGTGTCAGTATTGGCATTAGCTTTCACCTTACGCTTAGATACAGTTTTTGGCTCAGGCTCAGGCTCAGGCTCAGGCTCAGGCTCAGGCTCAGGCTCAGGCTCAGGCTCAGGCTCAGGCTCAGGCTCAGGCTGTTGCGAATTGGTTGGAGGGTCAATGTTTTCAGAATTAATTTCTTTGTGCGTTGCTACGCCTAAGATATCAACAGCAACCACGGCAATACGATCATCGACATCGTGCTCGCCCGGTTCAATTTCTATCACTTTGTTGCCGTTTTCTATCGCAATTTTGAATGTTTCATTCACGTAAATAATTGGTGGCATGAGAATCAATCCTTCCATTAAAAAAGCCCCGAGATTATCAGGGCTTTTGTATTGGTTAAGCGGCTTTAAGCGTTAGCACCTTGATTGCATTGCTATCAGTTAGCAAGCCACCCACACGCTTAGTTGTGTAAAACTCGATGTAAGGCTTCGCAGAATACGGATCGCGTAAAGTACGAACACCCATACGGTCTACAACTGCATAACCACGCTTGAAATTTCCGAACATAACTGCATTTGCATCTGCAGCGACATCTGGCATGTCTTCATTTTCAGCGATTCCATAACCCAATAAGCGTGATGGTTCATCTTCTTGAAGACCAGGTTGCCACAAGTAGTTACCTTCAGAATCTTTGAATTTACGAACTTTGGCTACCGTTAAACCATTCATCATGAATTTGGCACCACGGCGGTAGCCTTTTTTCAATCCATAAATCAAATCAAGAATGTCATCTGCATCAAAATTACCAGCCTGTCCAGACAAAAATTGCTGAAGTGTTCCGAATTGGCGTGTTTTATCATCAGTAGTGGCTAAGTTGTGTGCCAAGATGCCCTTTGGCTTTTTCACACCATTACCGAGCAAGAACGCATTGCCTTCTTGTTCTGAAAATTCTCGAGCAACTTCTTCTGCAAGCCAGTTTTCAACATTGAAGAACACATCATCCAAAGCCGTCTGTGTTGATTTTGGCTTGGAGTAAATCTCACCCATGGTTGCAATAATTTCTGCAAGCTTTGGTGAATTGGTTTCAGGTCGGTCTTCTGTTTCACCAACCCAACCCGAGCTGGCTCCACCTAAATTGACCAACTTTTTATAACCAGAAGCACTGATGATGATGGATCCACACTCTTCACGCATTGGGCTTTCGTCATGTAAGAGCTGAATGATATTTTTGTCGAGTTCTTCAGGAGCCGCAAAACCACCATCGGCATCAACACCCACCTGAACAGCCTTTTGTTGTAACTCGGCTAACCCTTCGTCTACACCCTTGCGAATAAACTGAGAGTAGGCAGCTTTGTGTTCATCGACATCTTTGCCACTGGTTGCACCTGGTCGTTTGGCTTGCTTAAGCTCCTTTTCAAGCTCAGTTTTGAGCTTATCAAGTTCACCCAATTTTTCGTTGAGTTTGTCTACGGCACCAGACAATTTACTTTTTTCGGCCTTAATGCCTTCAAGCTCTTTGTCATTTTTCTTTTTGAAGTCTTCAAAAGTCCCCTTGAGGTCTGCTGCAACTTCTTCGATGTCTTTCTTTTCAATAGGCATTGTCATGCACCTTCTATAAAAATGGATTTTAAGTCTTTAAAGGATTGAAGCGCGTCATTAGTCTGCTCAGTATTTCTCTGAGAACTAATTGCACCGTAGCCTTTCGCCATAAAGGCTTTGGCTTGAGGGAGAGAAAAACCAGCCTCTCTTAAGGCCCGTTCAACTTCAATTTCAGAAGGGATTTCCCCTCGATCTAACGCTGATTTCACTTCTGAAACTCGCGCCTCATCATTTGCGGGAAATGTCACAATCGATACTTCCCACAAATCAATGTCTGTTAATTTGTAAACACCCAGTTGTTTGTCATATTCGTAATCACGCAGGATGAAACCAATTGACATTCCACCAATGGATTTTGCTTTTAGATGTGCATGAGCACGGCGGGCCAAAGGGTCATCTTCAATAAGAAAACGGCCTCTTACAAAGAGGCCTTTTTCGTCTTCTTTCATCTCGGTGTAGGGACCTAGAGGTTCATCAGATTTGTGTTGCCAGAGCATCACGGGTAAACGTCCCTTTTTAGACCACTCCTCTAATGTGCGCTTGAACGCACCAGGCATTACCACATCACCATAACTGTCTTCTACTCCAAATACAGATGCATATCCTTCAAACTCGCCTGTGTCAGATACAGATTTGATTTCAAAAGGCACATTAAGACGCTTTATCTGCATCATCATTCTCCTCAGGTTTTGTTGTCATATTCATTGGAGTCAAATAAATGTCTCCACCCTCACGTGGATTAAGGTCCTCAAGCTCACGGCAGTCATTAGGGCTCAAGAAGCCCCATTGAATGCCTTTCCCATATGCCTCATAGCGAGTTTTCAAATCGCCACGGAGTAAAGCCCCAGCGTTAAACTTGGCATAGTGCGTTTTTCGATCTTCTTCATTTAAAAGACCTACTCGGATTCTCGATTCAATACGAGTCATATAAGGCACAAGCGAATAGTTCACAAATGACATACCCATATGCTCGATATTGTTCAGAGTCATTTTGTCCATGGCAGCAACAAGATGCGGTGGTACACGAAATAAGCCGCAGATTTCAGCCTTTTGATATTCACGAGTTTCTAAAAATTGAGAGTCTTCTAAATTCAAAGCAGTCGGTTTCCATTTCAGGCCCTGCTCTAAAATCATTGGTTTATATGTGTTGGCCAATCCCGTGTAGTTTTCGGTGAATTCATCCTTTAAACGATTGAAAGCAACATCCGAAAGACTTTCATCGGTTTCAAGAACACCAGAAGTGACGGCCCCATTTTTGAACAATTTCGAGCCATGCTCTTCAGTGTCCAGGCCGAGCGAGATACTCTTTCGCGCAAATGCGATAGGATTCAAGCCATTCAATCCATCTAAGGTGAACAGACGTACATGCCAAATTTCATTCTGCGAGAGTGTCTTTAAACCACCATTTTTGAAATTGACCTGATACTCAACTTCCCAATTGTCATTGAGTTTTGGCGTAACGGATGCTGGATCAAGCGGTAGTAACTCGACAACCTGACCAAGTGCATATACTTTGTAAGCATAGAAATTTCCACGTAAACAAAGACAGACCATTAAAAGCTCCCAGAACTCTTGAGGCGTCATGTAGTCATTTGGAGCCAGAGTTAACAAGTCATAAAGCTTATGATTTATTGCTGCTTCTTTCGTATTGCCCGTCTGTTTATACAATCGACAAGGCAGCATGCCCATCGATTCAGATAAAACCCGCACACATGAAAATACAATAGCAAGTTGCATTGCACGGATCGGCGTTACTGGTTGCCCGGTGCCGGTGACAAATTCAGCTCCAAAAATTCTTGCCAATTCGTCTGGGCTAGAAATGATTTGGGGAGTTGACTTGAAACCAAGTAACTCCCCAATTTTTGATTTTAGATTCATTACAATCTTCTAACCCCGTGTTTCTCCAAATGATCAGATAAGGATTCTTCTTTAATCGTACTGGTTAATGCCAAAACTCGACTAACCCCCATCATGCAGGCCACTGCACCATCAATCTTTTTGAAGGACTTTTCTTTATCTGGAAACTCAGTATCGTTTTTTCCAGTTTTTGAAATCACATTGCCGAACATCCAAGACAGTATTGGATGCCCATCATGGTGAAATCGTCCTGCAGCAATTGCCGCTTCCATTTCCTTCATCGCTGGTGAAAAAGTCTTGGTATTTTTTGGGATCTTGATGGAGGTATAACCAGCTTCATCAATCTGTTTAGATATTTGAAATCCACCCCATTCATCGTATGGAACCTCTTGAACCTTGAGACTTTCAGCATCTGAAGTAATATCCTCAGCAATTTCGTTCAAATCGTTTTCATATCCATCACAAACCGTTAAAAGATCTTGGTTAAGCCATTTCTGATAACGCTCAATTACCTGCTTTTCATCTCCGTTATAGACAGTGTCGTAAGGTAAATAGAACCTCGGTGCAATTGAGTAATAATGAATTTTTCCGTCGATGATCCTGTAAAACAGGTTGATACGTGCTGCGATATCGATCTTTGAAGATAAGTCGACACAGATCAAACATGCATCATTTATGAAATCTTCAATTTTCAAACTTGTGTCTTTGCATTTATTCCACTGTTCCATGTTGAAAAATGCAGATTTTGCAGAAACCCAAACGTTTAAATGCTTAGTTTTAAATGCATTTTGCTTTGCAGCGTTTTGAATTGCTCGACGCTGCTGTGAAATTAGATAGTCCTCATAAACCGAGACATCATAATTTGGGTTCGCTTTTACTAAAACTTTGGGATCAGTCCAATCATCACCCTCATCAATGGTCCATATCCATCCAAAAAGCTCATCATCAGGTACCGTGCCTAAAAGCATTTCCTGAACACGGATGCGCAAGTCATAGCATGGGCCCTCAATGTTGAAGCCTGCAGTCGTAATCGTAAAAATCAGAGGTTGACGGCGCGCACCCATTCCCGTTTGCATCGTGTCATACAGTCTCGCATCAGGATGTTCATGGTATTCGTCTACGATCGCACAATGTGGTGATTGGCCATCTGGTGGATCACCGATAAGCGGTTCAAACAAAGAGCCATCGGTTGGTATTTCTAAGCTACCTGCATTTACCAATATTCCAGCTGCTTCAATTAAATCTGGTGATCTGTTCACCATCAAACGCGCAGGCTTAAAGACTTCCCATGCTTGTTTTTCTGTAGTGGCACCTGAATAAACTTCTGAGCCGAACTCTCCATCATTGGCAAACATATTAAGTGCAACGCCAGCTGCAATTGCTGACTTACCGTTTTTCCGTGGCACTTCCCAATAGCTTTCACGAAAGCGACGATAACCATCTTTTTTACGCACCCAACCAAACGTGACAGCAAGCCCGAATTTCTGCCAATCTTCCAACTTAATTTTGAGTCGTTTTAGTGCCCATTCACCTTTTGTGTGTGGCAATAATTCAACAAAAAGTATCTTTTTTTCAGCTAATTTGGGCTCAAATTTGTATGGATAATCTCGTTTTTTTGAGTTTTTTAAATCATTAATGTGCCTTTCGCACGCCAATTTAACCCATTTACATGCTGGGACTTTTCCTGAGATAACAGATCGCGCCCATTTGTTGGCAGCGTCAACATTTGGGTAGCTGTTAGCCATTTAAATCCTCACATATCTAAAACTCCTGCAAATGAATTGCCTTTTTTCTTTTGGCCACCGCCTGTTAAACGTGCTCGAGAAGAAGGATCAAGTCCAAGCAATGAACCTAACGTCGCCATTTGCCGAACCGCTTCATTCATCGCAGTTAGAGCTGGATTCTTTACCGGTCCACCTTGAGATCCGGCAACAACGATGCCGTGCAAAGCTACTTCTTTCTGAGCTTTACGCCAGTTTTCATATGCAAGACAGAATCCTTCTACATTGTGCATATCAGTGATTCTGAGAATCTTATTTTTTAGAAGTTCTGGAACAATTGATTTCCAGATCATCGGTGCATATTCCAAGCTTTCCATGTAATCGGGGACATCAATATTTGTCACCTCTGAAAACTCTGGAACATGGTTATTGAGGGGACGTTTACCAGGATTGCCATTAGCGCGTTTTGTTTCCTGCGGCTTAGGCTTACGTCCGCGTCCTGGAACAGATGCTATTCCACCCATAATGTCAATCCACTAAATTTTTAATTTCGCGTGCGTAAAAATTTGACTTGGGGGTCGGTCATTTAGGCAAAAGGCCTGAACTTTTTTACCCCCCACTGGGGTATTTCAGCTCAATCTAATCGATCTGACTTATCCCTATTACATTTTCGGCACAAACATTGAGTATTGTCACGTGTGTGACATCCACCTTTAGATATTGGAATGATATGATCCAATTCTGGCGCGCTATCTTGATAGCTGCCACGCTCATGTTGTGGGGTTACACATCCACATATTTTGCAATGCCAGTCGTCGCGAGTAAAAATTTCAAAAGGATCAAAACTTTCAAAGTAGCTTGCTCCTCTTATTTTTGCCCGCCGTTTTGACTTACCTCGTCGCCTTGCTGCTTTGAACGAATCACTTAGCCTATAAATTTCTCGATAATTTTTTACTCGTTCGCTAACCCTTCCAGTAGCACAATCTTTGCATCGAACAATATATTTTCTAAGAAGTATGCTTCCACAATCTTTACAGCGTCTTTGCAGTCTGATTCGTTTTGAAATTGATCTTAATGCTTTAATCTCAAGTTTAACTATTAATTTAAAAACAGCATGGTACGAAGAAAATGTATATGAGCAGTTTCTAGAGCAAAACTTACCAGCATCATTTGTATGCCTTACTTTTCTATTGATGAGTTTCTGACAGTTTATGCAAGTAAAGCTTTTATATGCACTCACGTCTTACTATCCTCTTTTGCTGTCTTCTCTTTATGACACGGCGAGCATAGGCTTTGCAGGTTGCTCAGCTCATCAGTGCCGCCTGCATGCTTTGGAATGATGTGATCCACATCGGTAGCTTCAACAACCAAGCCAGCTTGTGCACACTTAACGCATAGATACTCATCACGGCGCAAGACTTGTAAGCGCAGCTTACGCCAGTCATGGCCATAGCCTCTTGCAGTAGTTGATCCGTTACGCTGTGGTCTATTGTTCCAGTTACTACGCTTATCTGCGTGCTCATCACAGAATCCTTTTTGATGCTGTGATGTGACTAGATTCGGGCAACCAAACTCTCTGCACGGTCTGGCCATAGTTAATCATCCAAAGATTGATACTGTTCTCGATCTTCATCATCACTCAACAAGCAAAGCAGCTCTTGAATCTGAGTTGATTGATTAAGATTGACTTGGATCAGTTTGTTGATTGTTTCGAGCAGCGCGTTTTGGTTTAGCGTTGCCTGTGTCATCTGCTTCTGAGCCTGTCGATTCTGCTGTTGTATCAGCTTCATCATCTGGTTGTTTTGCTGAAGCACCTGAGAGAGCTGCAATTGCTCGCTGGATTGAACTGATAGATTCTTTTGCTCGTTCACTTAACCATTTCCTCCGCCCATCACAGCCTTGGCAGTCGATAAACTTCATTGTGATTACCTCATCTGAGAATAAAAAACTATCCTAAGGTGGTTATTAACTTTATATTTAGATTAATTGGTGGTTCTGGCTGGATTCGAACCCGCATCAATCACACTAGAATTATGATGTCTTATCCAGTTAGACGAATGGCGTATAAATTAAAAAAGGGCGTGGCAAACTGCCACACCCTCGCCTTAGATTACGATGTTGATCAGCTCGGCAACTGACCTATCGCTACTCAACACTACAAACATTTCAAAGTTAGCTATTGATTAGTCCTGTGTCTTTCAAACTCTCATATTCGGGGAATCACCCCAACTTTTGACTCTATGGCTAACTCAGTGCTTGATGAGGTCACACTGGATTCAAACCGATTTATACGGCTGGTTTCTGCATCCCACCGTTTGTGCTTCTAGCTCGCCCTATTAGAGGAAGCGTCACAAATCGAAGTTGCCGAAATTTGGCTAACGTTCTTTCATGGCTTTACCCCACGCATAAAAAACCCCACCAGTGGCAGGGCATTCATTACTTAATCAGATATAAGTTTTAATTACTTAAAAAGTTATCCAAAGCTTTCTCTAGATGTGATATTTCCTGTCCATTCAGTACTCCTAGATCACCTTTAAGGTAGATCAAATATCTTGTATCAGCTCTGTCTATATGGTGAAAGTATTTTGAATTTTCACTAACTGTGCCAATTGCTAAATCATTTTTTGATTCATCAACTGTATTAGGATATTCAGGCGTTACCCCATTTTTTTCATTGAAATTTAATTGAAAATTATTGTACTGGTCACACGTTGCCTCGAGTCGAATGATCTTCATTTTCTATCTACTTTTGATTGTAATACTTTAATGTTCCATATCTGCTGTTCAAAATCAAATTCAAAAAAACAAAAAAGCCCGCAAATGCGAGCTTAATTATCAATCTGGTGCAGTACGACCAGTATATTGAAAATATACATCTATTTACGTTTAAACGAAATAGGCAGATTGTAAAAACTTTCTCATCAGTTTTTTAAAAGTTTTCGATACTTCTCAACCGCCGTTTCAATCTCCCAGCGAGCGCTATAAATCGCAAGCTGCATCTGCTTTTCGTACTTGATCCAAGACATTCTGTAAGCATCATACGATAAGCGTCCTTCTCCAATACCTGCAAAATATAGCCGGCCTTTAGCAGTAAAGTTAGATTCCAAGTTCTCATCTAAAGCAAACTCAAGAACCATACGAGCCATTAACAAACTAAGATCTTTCAAGGGAATATTTTTGGGGTCGCTTTTGCGATCCTTCTTTACTTGATCCAGCATGATGTTTGAAAGATTATCTATCAAATAATCGTATGACTGTTTGTCTTTGTGGCCCCAAACAAATAATGCCGCAAGACTTTTTGCTTGTTCTGTTTGAATGTGAGTGAATGCCCCGCAACGATCTTCCCAAGTGATCGGCTTTAAATTAGTGTCTTGAGTACACTGTTCTAAATTTGCTGTCTTTGCACGCATCTGCGCACCAAGCCATTCGATATTAGAAACTGGATTTTGCTTTAACTCTTGATTCATCGAAGGCCCGCCTTATTTAAAAAATTTGCATGAGTATTGAGTTCCCTTTACCCAATACACATCATGTGTTTTACATACTTGAATGGTGTTCCATCCATTTATCAGACCTGCTGCCAGTGCAAAAACAAGAAAGACCAGCACCCACAACCAATTATTATTTTGATGTCTCATACTTGGCCTCACATTTTGATTACGCATAAATCAAGCAAACCACCTTTAACAATCGGTCTGGCATGAACTATCAGGCTTTTTACTTGTGAGTCATCCCCAATCAAACCGCACTTTGTTAAAGCATCAAGACAAGGTTTTACGATGTTATCGATATCACGCACCTTGTTATCTGGCATGTGATAGTTAATCTCTACTCGTACATCACCACCATAATTAAGTGGTTGAGCAAATCTTTTGATTACCTCTACAAAATGATTTGCACGTTTGCTGAGTCGTTTGCATGCCTTACCAGAATCAAGCCAATAGTTGTTGATTGACGGCGGTACGATTTGAATACTGCAATTAAGTATTTCACCCCCTGAGCATTCAAATGTTTTGCCTTTAACCAGGAATGAAGGCACCGCTGGAATGTGATCTTTTTTTACTAACTTCTTACTGTCTTTTTTGTCAAAACTATGGCGATATGTTCCCCATTTTGGCTGTAGCATCATTTCACCCCTATTGGATTTTTATTGTTTAAGAACATTTGATTAACTGGCCCGATGTACCCGCACCATTCAAAGATTTCATCCCAGTAGTACCAATAGCCGTCGTTGTCCTTCCAATAGGTACCATCGTTATCTGTATGTGTTGCATCAGCTGGGATCGTCATACAGCACACTCTCTTAAGTTGATATAACGACAATCAAATTGATCACCATTAATGTGCTGTATGCGATGTATTGGGTTAATTCCTGTCATGTAAAAAACAGCAAGTCGTGAAGCTGTCCATTTTTCTCCTAACAACTGAATTACAATTCCCGTTTCACATCTACACCCTGCAACTTTTCCAGAATTTTGAGTATTTTGCGGAATTGAACGCCATCTAAAGATTCCAGTTAAAGGTGAGTAAGATAGTCTGCTAACAATAAATTGATGCGTTACTAAGCTATGCTTCGTCATACTTCACCACCTTTGAGTGCTTGTTCAGGCTCAAAACCACAAAGTGCATCATGTAGTTCATCAAGCTGTTTATAAATCACATCTGGCACATTTGATTCGGTAATTGCCAATATTGAAGCAATAGAAATCCATTTTGCTGTAGCTGCTTGAATTCGCGCCTGCAACTCATCAACTTTCGCATTAGCTAAAACGAAAGATCGTTCCATTGCTGCAATAGTGAAATTCCTTCCTTCTATTTGTTTTAGTTTTTCCTGAATAATATTTTTCACTCCCTTCTTGTAAGCAGCATGATCAAGTCTCAATTTCTCATTATTTTGATTAAGTTCATCAATCTGCTTTTGCTGTTCTTGCCATGCCCAGTCAAACCAGACTTTCTTACCATCAATATGAGTAAATCCACAAATTAGACATGCGTGATCAAAACCATGTTTACACTTATCCATTTCTCACCTCACACACAGCATTTAACTGATTTGAGAACTTATTAATTCCTTTTAATTGGCTCAAAACTTCAGGCGGACATGGCACAGTTTTTCGAGTAGTTGAAATAGCTTTAGGCTTTTCAGGTTTCACCCACATTTCTTGTGTTTTGCCCTTTTTTTGCGCTTGAGCAAGATAATCTTGATAGATATCTTTAAATGCGTAATGCGCAGCCTTTTGCCCTTCGTTGTCCAGAATGTGTTTCACCTCATCAAAAGCAGCCTTTGCCAATGTGGTCATCGGTAGAGAACTGTCATTGATAAAATTTAAAGCTTTCGCCCAGGCTTGATCAGCAGTCCACCAATCACCCGCCTGAACACACCAAGAGCGAAACTCTGGCAGCTTCGGGCACCACTTCTCAGTATTCATGCGCTGAATGCCGCGTTTAAGTTCAACTGGTGAGATACCATCGAGCACTGTGCATGCAAGCTGTGTAAGCTCATCATTCGACAAATGACCGTAGAGCTTTTGAAAATCAGCGCCGTGAATCATCTCAATGCGTGAAAGAACCATCTCAGCAACGTCAACTGGAAATGAAACAGTGAAAGCATCTTGGAAAACTTGAATATTGCTCATGCATGCTCTCCCGTTACATCGCGGATCTGTGGCGCTTGAGGTTGTGAGTTACCAAAACGGCGTTGGTACGGCTGATTTGTTTGCTGTGGTTGTGAAGAACGATTCTGTTCGTTGAAATACCATTGCGCCTCAAACGCTGCCCAAGGCTTTTGACGGTTCAAACAAAACTCAATCGCTTGTACGAAATTGAGATTCGCTTTATCGATCTGTTTTGAAAGAAGTGAAAATGCACGTTCTGTGTTTACACCGCCTTTGGCTTTGCGAACTTGCATGAACTCAGTAGCGAGTTTTTCAGAAACACCGTTTTCAATGAGTGCGTTTTTAAAATCAAACTTGTCTGATTTCTGACTCACTGATTTTTTAGATTCAGGTTGTTCAGCTGAATCTTTTTTATTTATTTTTTTATTACTTTGAGAGTTGTTTTTGATAGTGATACTTTGTGTGTTAAAAATTTTTACTAGCAGCGGTAAAATATTTTTACTAGCATGGTTAAAATTTTTAACTAGCAATGGTAAATATTTTTTACCACTCGACTTTGATTCATCTAGTAAAAATTCTTTACTAGGAAACTTTAAGACACAACCAATTGAAGTTTCATTTCCAAGTTTAAAAGTGTTCCCATGGATCGTGCTCTGCTCTTCCATAACAAGACCAACTTTGATCAATTCCTTGAGGCATTTCACAATTGTTGGACGACTTTTACCGGTGATTTCCTCAAACTGAGTTAGAGAAATTGAATCCATTTCTTTGTTCCAGCCGCGTGTCTTACGACAGATCACAAGGTAAATTTTGCATGCAGAGTCGGATATTTTGTCGAGTACTTCATCGACAAAGGCATTTGGCACCTGGAATGAGTTAGGGATAAATTTGCTCATACCACCTCGCTAAATAAATCATATTGATTTTCAGCCTGTGGATTAATCCAAAGAACTTCCTCACGTAGAACTGATCCAGACTGCCCAGCAGCAGCTACGGACTTTTTAACTTTCTTCCAATTCAGTGCTTCATAAATAGGGTGCTCGTATCCACATAAAATCACCATGCCCTTGCAGTGTTGTAATGTGCTTACAAGTTGCTCATGGTCTACATTGGTCATTTCATGTCGGTATGCTTTTCCACCCATATTTCTTGTGTCTAAAACATAAGGGGGATCCACAAAGAAAAGCGTGTCCTCTCGATCATGATCTTCAATGACTTTAAGAGCATCACGATTTTCAATAAGTACCTTCTTTAAACGAGCAGCAGCTTGAAGTATGACCTCTGGCTGTCGTTGCCAAATGGTCACGATGTCACTGCCGCCTCGAGCTGTATCTAACCGAAACCCAGTATTCCCTTTTGTGGCACCTGCCGACCCAAAACCCATTTGGGCGCGAATCACTAAACGTCTGGCCTGTTCTACTTTATTCAAAGTTTCAGCTCGAGCATTTAAAAACTCAGTTCGTGAATATGGGGTAAGTTCAATCTGCTTGGCCAATGCAATAGCAAGATCAGGATCTCTTAAAACTTCAAAGAAATTGACAACATCACTATCAAGGTCGTTATAAACTTCCATCCGACTTTGCTGTTTAGATAAAAGTACAGAAGCGCCGCCACCAAATGGTTCAACATAAGTTTCATGTTTTGGAAAATGGGAAATAATCCAGTCGGATAACCTAAATTTTCCGCCATGGTATCGAATTAAAGGATGATTCATTTCAAACCCGCCTTTTCAATAGCCGCAGTTAAGCGAGTCAAACCAAACGCCGTAATACGTGCCTGAGTAAACACTTTGTCACCATCATCACAAGCAACCACTTTTGAAACCTTATTGATCATGACTTTTTGTTCTACTCGATGAGCATAAGCGCACAAACGGCGATGCCTGCTGTTCTCTCGATACACCCACTGTTTTTTGAGCATGAAATCAATCAGCTTGGTTTCTTGAATGCCAATCGTTTTGGCACACTCACGGATGCTATAAGTGTTTGTCGTATCCGCAATCACATCTAATGCCTGCGCCTTAGGTTCAAGTACCTTGACTTGTTGCTCTAGCTCAATGGCTTTTTTCTCAGACTCCAAAGCAAGTTGCAGAATCTCCAACCGAGTTAATTCACGAGTTTGATTTTGCTGAGACTCAAGTTCATACCAACGCTTTACCAAAGCTGCTGTAAATTGAGGGCAAAGTTGTGCAACTACAGTAATGCTATCTAGTTTCCCAGTTTCACCAGAAAAGACATATACACCTGTCGGACGTGTCGCCGTTTTAATTTCCACAGACTGTGGAGATTCGATAACACCTTTACTTGCAAGCGTTTCAATAGTTCTCTTAACGCTGTCGTGACGTGAATGAACAAGCTCTGAAATTTCTAAGCTTGTCATTTGCATTTCGGTGTGATTAAATTTAGCCAACATGTTCATTTGATTTCCTTTTGGTTATCAACGTTAAAAGCCTGACTTCGCGGATCAGGCTTTTTCTGTTTGTAGGGCCGATAAATATTTTCCTGCCTCTGTTTCAATCGCTTTACGAAAGCTGGCAAGTTCTTGCTCAAGTGATTCAACCAAATGCAATGTGTCCGCAAGTTCTGACGGCGTGACCACACCATCTTCTAAAATGTCATGTACGTGCTTATTCATTTGACCGTTGCCAATATTCAAATGAAGTAGTGATTCAAGTACGCTCACTTGATGTTCTTTGTCTGTCGCCTGCTTTACCGGTACCAACATCAAACCCAACTTGTGCGCCCAAACCTTAATCACGGCTGGGTTTTGTGTGTACACAAGCGACGCTTCAAATGCCTTAAGACTCGGTAAATGCTGGTCCATGTTTGGATTTGCATAGTTCAATACCGTTTTGTGAGATACGCCCAACACATCTGCCACATCCTTAGGTGTGACGCCCTCAGAGTGATGAATCATTTTGTGCAGTGCGTTTTTTGTTTCTTTTGAAATTTCCATATGTGAATCCTTGATTTTTTTCACGTTTACCGATGCACGGCGTTTTGTGAGAATGAGTTATGCATTTCATCTTTAGAATTGCGCAGATAGGCGAAATCAGCATTAGGGCATAGTTCTTCACAAGCCACTTTTCCTTCGCTTTCACGGTCAATATCGATGGCAAGAGTTGCGCTACATTGACGAACACCAGACGTGATTAATCGCAAATATCCCAAAGATGTTTTGCAACGCTTGGCAAAATTCTCTTTTTCTTCTTTGCTTGATAGAGAATTTAGGTAGCTTGAAAGTGATTGCTTAGACGCAGTCATTGCTAATCCTATTGATAATTAATTTATCAAATTAGTTTATCTTTTGATAAATATATTTGCAATAGGATAATTAGCTAAATTTATCTTCGGTTGTTATCATTTGATAATTAGTTGGCTTATGAATATTTTGAACATGAACTTAAAAGAAATACGTCGTAAAAATCTACGTAAGCTTATAGATCAACTTACTTCTGATAGGATTTTTGATCGTCAGGAGGACTTTGCTGTAGCTGTTGGAATCGACAAAACTTATCTTTCTCAGATGCTTATGGAACCAGACCAAAAGGGATCAAGAGGTGTGAGTGAAGCTAAAGCTAGACAAATTGAAAGAAGCTTAGATCTTGAACTAAATTCTTTAGATGCACTTGATAATTCAAGTCCCTTTGGTGAAAGTAAGATTGAAAATGGCATCATTAAGCCGAGACAAATTGATGAACAGTCTGATTATGTAATTATTCCGATGTATGACGTACGTGCTGCTTGTGGTAATGGATATACCAATGAAGATGAACTCATAAAAGGCGGCCTTGTTTTCAAACAAAGTTTTTTAAGAAAGCATAATTTATCACTGAATCATAATGAGACTGGAATTCTCTGTGGTGATGGTAAGAGTATGGAACCAACTATTAATCATGAAGATGCTGTATTAGTGGATCTAAGAGTCAAAACAATAGAAGAAGTTCTCAGTGATAAAATTTACGCTTTCATAATTAATAAGGAATTGCGTATAAAGCGTCTATTTAAACTACCTAATGGTGATTTAAGACTTGTAAGCGATAACTTGGATAAAACTACATATCCTGATGAATTTATTCATGCAAAAGATTTAAATTCTGTTCAGATAACTGGGCGCATAAAGTGGCGTTGCGGAGAAGTATAAAAATTTACAAAATTTTGATAATTTGCCTGGCGAAAAGTCAGGCTTTTTTTTGTCATTAAAATATCTTTTAATTATCAATATTTAGCAATAAAGATAATTTAATTTATCAAATGCTATTGATAATGAAATTATCTTTTGATAAATTCATCTCACAGACAACAAATCCTCGCCACAACGATAAGCGAGGTTTAACTCAAGTGAGGCAATAACATGTCAAAACAAACTGATGCACCTCAATTCGTTGCTGATCTATCTGGCGGCAACTTCTCTCAGCAGCTTGGTATCGCTATTTCAGAAGTAGCCCAAGGCGTCGTAGCAAACGGCAAAAAGGGCAAAGTCCAAGTGACCTTGGATATTTCCAGAATCGGTGAATCGAACCAAGTCAACATTTCTCACACCTTGGCCTATGTGGAACCTACTGCAAAAGGCAAACGTTCAGAAGATACAACCTCAGAAACCCCTATGTATCTCAATACTGATGGCAGCGTGACAATCTTTGCCAATCATACAAGCCAGCTATTCAAAGAGCATGAACGCGCGTAAACGGCGCGTTTCAACCCCTCAAATCTATTTTTACAACAAGTAGGACAACTACAATGGAAAACACAGAAGCAAATGCAATCGCGACCTTGAGCACCCCTATCAAGCAACTTGCACGTGGCGATCTGATTGCTATCAACAAGGATTATAAAATTGCTGACCTTGAACAGTTCTTAGGTGGCCGTAATCGTCCACGTGGATTAATGCAAACATCTTCATTTGAAGACTTTCGTAAATATGTATTAGACAACACATTGATCGATCAACATGCACCTGTCTTCGTGAACCACAAAGATATGGAAGCGCTGGCGATTCTTAATTATTACGATGATGTCTACGATCAAGGCCATTGCGACCATAAAGCCAACTTAAAGCTTGAGCCAACAGTTGTTTGGACCAAGCTGCAAAATTTGAAAGATCGAAAATTGTCTCAGCGTGACTTTGCTGTTTTCTTAGAAGACTGGGTCAGTGTTTTAGAAATTACAGATGCTGAAGGTACATTGATCGGCGGTAAAGAAGCTCTGTCTGCTGTGCGCAACATGCAGGTAGGTGCATCTGTGAAGGTCGAAGCGAATGTTGGTAATTTATCTGAAAGTCGCTCTCGTTTCGAACAAGTTGAAGCACGTTCAAATGAAGCAGCAACACCAGCCTATTTTAAAATCATGGATTCAGCTTACAACGGCCTTGATGAACGCCTGATTGTTTTACGAATCATTGTTAATACAAATGATGAAAAGCCAGTGTTTGCCCTTCAAATTGTTAAAGAAGAATTGATTCTTGATGAAATTGTGCAGGACTTCAAATCCAAAGTGATTGATCTCCTACCAGATAATCAAGTTCACATCGGCACATTCACAGCCTAACAATAAAAAAAGCCCCTTCACTTGGACGGCGTAGGGGCTTTCTAAATAAACACTTGCATGTTCATGAGGCGATTATGAAACACAAAATGATTGAAAGTCAAACTAAACCGGTTCTGTATCAGCATCCAACCCAAGCCGAGCAGCGCCCATCTCGTAAACAGGTACTCATTGCAACAGCCAAAGAATTTCTAATATTTGTGCTTATTGCATTTGTGATATTTGCGGTAATCAACTACTGCATCAATTTAGGTAATTGAAACCCTTTAAAAATCATCAAATGTGAAATTATTTGCTCAAATTTGTTAAATATTAAAGATTTTGTGCATATTTATGCTCAAGGAAACAATCATGAAACATGAAATCAAACTTCCTATAGCTTTGTTAAAAGCAGCTCACTTATGTGCCTCAGATGATGATTTTATACGACCCATGCTTGAAAACATTGCGAATGCATCAGAAATCGAATCATTGATTTGCGATGCAAAATTTAAAGAAGCACGTTGGAGAAAATGAGCAACAATTTGCGCATAAATTCAAATAAATCATATTTATGCGCAAAATTATTCTCAAAGGATGAATTGATGGAAAAGTTATGGGCGGTAAATATCCCCGAGGAACCTGATTCAGCAGAAATGCTTTATCCAGTACCATGTAAAGAAGTTGGTGAAAAATTGGTTGAACGACTGAAGAATGAAGCACTTCAAGTATTTCCAAAAGTGGGCCAATGGATTGCAGATTCAATCACTTTAGAAGAGTGGAACGGCTCATCTGAAGAACACACTAAATACATGCTTGAAAATCAAAACTGGTGGGATGAAGAAACTTTTTTGGAGCCGAGCAATGATTGATTTAGAACTTGAACGGAAGGCTTTTGAAGAATTGTCATATAAAAATGGCGTTCGAAATTTCACAAAAGATGATGTAGATGGCGGGTACTGCTCTGCCGAACTAAATTATAACTGGCACATTTGGATTAAGTCTGCTGAATCAAAACAAGCAGAAATCGACTCACTCAAAGCTCAGCTTGAGCAATTAGACAAAGTCTGGATAAGTGTTGATTTTATGCTTCCCAATGAAGGTGAGAAAGTTCTTATCATGATTGGTGATGAGCAGACAGTCGCTGAAAAATGCAATGTTTTCGGATTTATTGACGTTATAGATCGAGAAGCATTACGAACAGATTTGATTACTTACTGGATGCCGCTACCAAAGGAGCCGAGACATGATTGATTTAGAAAAAGAGCGTGAAGCGTTTCAAGAACATTTTAATGGTGAGTATGAGTATTTTTTTGGAGAGTGCTTTAATCAAGAAAATGGATATTTTTATGAAGGAAAGCACGACAAATCTGCATACTTTGCTTTTGAAGCATGGAAGAAATGCGCAGAATCAAAACAAGCCGAAATCGACTCACTCAAAGCTCAGCTTGCGAAGATTGAGAGTGGCGAGTTTGTAGTTGTGCATAAATCAAAACTTAATACATGTTATTGGGATGAAGCTAATAATAGTGTTGGTTATTACGAACTGTTTGACACGCTCGAAGAAGCTAAAAAAGCAGCGGCACATTATAAAGCCACTATCGAAGCAGGATATTAATTAGCATGATTCCAAAATATTGCGATCATTGCTGGAACGGCGATGATGATAGCATTTTTCCATATTACGGCTTAGCCCCACACACTCATTACAAGCGTAATGGAAATATCATTAATACCGTATTTTTAGATGCTTCTGAATACCCTTCCAACTTTGAGCCAGATGAGGAATCTGGCAACGACCAAGGTATGTACACGCACTGTTTGCACTGTGGTGCTGGTGACTCTGAATTGATTAATAGTTTGAAGGAGATATCATGAATAAACGCCCTACTAAAATCGATAGAATGACACCAGAAGAAAAGCTGGTGCATACAAAACAGTTTTGGATCGCGCCGAATGATGCCGTCTTTCCACCCGAGACAATTGCAGTTGTTTTTAATGTCTCACTGTCCTGGTTACAGCTAAAAAGATGCACCGGTGAAGGTATCCCCTACACCAAAGGTGCACGCAAAATTAGCTATCAAAAATCAGATGTGATTGATTATTTTGACCGGCAAAAACTAAACAGTACCTCTATGCAAGCGGCCAATTGAGCCGCTTTAATTTTGTCGTTAGAATGCCAATTATGTGTATGCGCTGTGTATACCCAAACGTTAAATATCCGTGTATACCTCGTGTATACTAAAAAAATATTTATAGTTATATCTTATTGTTGTCAATTGTTGCTAAAACCAATAAGATATTGATTTTAATAAATTAAATATTGTCTAATGTTGCTTAATAATGTCATTAAATTATGGTAGACTTTGAACTTAAGGGTTCAAGGGTAATGACAGGCAGCGGCATCTTCGGAGGCATTTATTTTTAAATCATTTAATTATAATTTTTTTACGTTTAGTTCCTCTTTATTATTTTTCTTTATCATCGCAGCAATACCCAAATACAGGTTTTAAGCCCTTAGCCTTTTGTATGTAGTCAACATCTCCTTAAATCATTCCTTAATTGAGCGCGACATGCTCGCTTAACAAGCAAATATTAATTTCAGCTTTAATATCAAATTAAATAACACTTCTCATTAGATTCTATAAAGATTCAATTTTTTGCACTTAATTTAGGCTTAAGTCTTTGCCTCGATAGTCATCATTATACAAAACATGTCAGGTAACCCTGCTGCACATGTTTGACCGTTAAGATGAGACGAAGCAATGGCTAAAGTATGTTACTGTGCCGACGATTTTTCTATGCGTCCCGAAATTTCATCGGCGATTTTATCGTTGCTTGAAAAAGAGCGCATTCATGCCACCTCATGCATGACTCAATCACCCTCTTGGTTTCAAGATGCCAAAGTATTAACAAGTCTTGATACAACTGCCGAAATTGGATTACATCTAAATTTTACTCAAGCTTTTGGCGTTCAGGATTATACCGAGCGATTACCGAAACTCATGCTCGGCGCATGGACTGGCCAGCTTTCACAAACTAAAGTTCGCGACAGCATTGCTCGTCAGTGGGAATTATTTTGCTCTGCGACAGGTCGAATGCCTGATTTTGTCGATGGGCACCAGCATGTACATCAGTTTCCCGTTATTCGTGAAGCTTTATTTAAATTTCTCAATCAACAGCAATTTAAAGGCTGGGTACGCAGTCTGCGCCACCCTGTTTTAACGCCAAATACGCGAATCAAAGTCACGCTACTCAAATTACTCGGTGCTACACGTTTTAGCGAAATGTGTCAGCATTACAATATTCACCAAAATTCTACCTTTGCCGGTATTTATAGTTTTGATGCCCAATCTTATGCGCTTTTGAACCAGGAGTGGCTTGCTCAAGCGCAAGATCAACTTTTAATCATGTGTCACCCTGCACTTTCCCACAGCCAGTCTAGTCATGACCCGATTCATGCTGCACGTGTACGCGAGTTTGAATACTTCGACTCAGCACAATTTCAGCAAGACTGCCGACATCACCATATCCAGCTTGGTCCATTAGGAGCAATCTAATGCACACTTCTCCTTTTTTGTCTTGTGTTGTTCCGGCTTATAACGAAGCAGAGAACCTAAAAACATTTATTCCCGCGCTGGCAAAATCGCTGGATCAGCAACAATTGCATTATGAAATTATTGTGGTCGATGACGGCAGTCAAGACGATACGCTTCACGTCTTACAATCTATGGTGGATCATTACCCACTGATTGTACTCGAACTGTCGCGCAATTTTGGTAAAGAAGCCGCATTGAGTGCAGGCTTAGATCGGGTGACTGGTGAAATTACTTTGCTGATCGATGCCGATTTTCAGCATCCTCTAGATGCCATTCCGACCATGATTAATCTTTGGAAGAATGGTTACGATATGGTGTACGGCATTCGCAATCGAAGCAGTGAGTCTTGGTTAAAACGCATACTGACCAATCACTACTATAAAGTTTTAAATCTTAGCTCTCCAATCGATATTCCTGAAAATGCAGGTGACTTTCGATTGATGGACGCCAAGGTCGTCGATGCCATCCGCCGCTTACCAGAAAGAAATCGTTATATGAAAGGCTTGTATGCTTGGGTTGGATTTAAAAGTATTGGTATTCATTTTTCAGAACAAGAGCGTCAGCATGGCACGTCGACCTTCAATGCCAAGTCATTATTTCGTCTTGCCATGTCTGGTTTGACCGGGTTTTCAGATCTTCCCCTTCGTTTGAGTATTTATTTAGGGGCTTTAATGGCGCTCATTGCCATGAGTTATGGTGGATGGATTCTGATTGAAACACTGGTCGAAGGCGTTCGTGTACCAGGCTGGGCAACACTGGTCATTGCACTCACCTTACTTGGTGGCATTCAGTTGTTATTTTTGGGAATTGTAGGCGAATACATCGCCCGTATTTATGCCGAAGTTAAAAACCGCCCACGCTATATTGTGTCTGGCGAATTCTCGCAATTTAAGCATCCCCACACGTTACCCGAAATTAAACCGCATGCATCTGAACCCTAAAAATCAACATATCAGTGCGCAGTTTATTCGTTTTTGCCTCATTGGGCTGTGTGCTGCCGCCATTCATGTGGCAGTCGTGATCATACTTGAAAAGACACGGCTTGCGCTTGCTTGGTCGAATTTGGCTGGCTTTGGCGTGGCTTTTTGGATGAGTTATTTTGGACATCGCTATTTTACCTTTGCGACTTCAAATGCCCAGCATCGCCAAATGATGTTTCGTTTCTTGATGGTGGCCTGTAGCGGATTTTTATTGAATGAAGCACTGGTACTTAGTCTGAAAGAAGCCTTTCACTTGCCCACCGCTTTCAGTGTATTGACAGCAATTGGTTTTAGCTCAGTCTTTACTTTTTTATTGAATCGAATTTTTGCCTTTCAGCCAGAAGGATAGCCAGTATGCCGTCATGGTTACGTACCTCACCGATCAAGCTCGGTTTAATTTCTGTTTGGCTATTTGTATGCGCCACGGTCCGCTTTTTATCAATCCCCGATGAAGGCCGTTATGCAGATATCAGCCGCCATATGTTTGAGTCTGGCGACTGGCTTGTTCCACGTTTGGATGGTCTGCCCTTTATTCACAAACCCCCTATGCTGCACTGGTTGAGCAGTATTGCGATGCATATTTTTGGTGTGCATGTCTGGGTGGTGCGCTTGGTTCCTGTACTGGCGGCAAGCTTGCTTTTGATTGGAACCTACCTGTTTGTTCGTAAATATCTCTCTCAAAAAATTGCCGAACTGAGCATCTTGATGATGGCAACCAATTTGCTTTTCTTTGGGAGCAGTCAATACGTTAATCATGATTTACTGCTGGCAACAGGCATCACCTTATCGGTATTTTGTCTGGTCGATTTTAGTTTGTGCAATCGAAAAGCCATGCTGTTCTTGGGGTACTTTTTTGCCGCCTCTGCCTTTTTAACCAAAGGGCTGATCGGCATTTTAATTCCCGGAATGATTCTGCTTCCATGGCTGCTTTACACCCGGCAGTACAAGCGTATTCCGGCATTTTTTAATCCTTTTGCTTTGTTGTTTCTGGCGGCACTTACCCTACCGTGGCTGTATCAAATGCAGCAAATTTATCCAGATTTTTTGCATTACTTTTTTATCGATCAACAATTTAACCGTTTCCATTCTAATCAGTTCAACAACAAGCAATCGTGGTTTTTTTACTTGGTCATTTTACTGGTGAGCCTATTGCCATGGTTACTCACCTTAAGATGGACAGGCCTTCGCACCATGCTGCACCAACAGCGATTAAACCCGGTTGGGCAATTACTGATCTGGTGGTTGGTGTCTGTTGTCATCTTTTTTTCTATTCCACCGTCAAAACTTGCAGGCTATATTTTACCGGCACTCACACCACTGATTATCTTGTGTTCGGTAGCTTTTGAGAAATCAACTCTGAATACTCAACAACTGACCCGCATGCAAAAATACGCGCCAGCAGCTTTTGTTGGTTTGCTGGGATTTGTTCTGGCCGCTACGTTGTACTTCATTCCACTTGATTTTAATTTATCGAGTGTACAAAAGTGGCAAATTACCTTGATGGCAGCACTGCTGGTGTATTCTCCACTGTTATTTCTACAGCTACTCCATCGGCATAAACTCGAATATGCACATTATGTGACTGCCTGCCTGATTGTGCTGTGTAGTGTGGTGCCCTTCGCCACACGCATTTTTGATATTAAAAATAATCACGATCAAATCAATTTCACGGCGTACATTCACCCCAACACAAAAGTGGTGTTTTACGATCGTTACTACTACGACCTGCCTTTCTTACTCGACTTGAAAAAGCCTGTGTATGTGGTCACTGACTGGCAAAGCAATGTATCGGATAATTACGCACAGGAGCTCTCGGATGGTTTGCAATTTGAACCAGAGCGTCGGGCTTACTTATGGACTAGAGCGCAACTAAATGGCGCAATTGACCGTAAAGCGCCGATGATTGTGATTAGCTCATCGCATGATAATTCACTTGAGCAACAAGCCAAACAGATTATTCATAATCGAAATTTTGATGTGCTGATTTTTAATGAATGACATAACTAAAGGCACGCTTGATCAAAATGAATAAATACACGGGTCTGCTCACTCAGTGGCAGATCCAGTTTTAACGTACTTTAATTTTATGTAAGAGCCCGCTAAGCTATAAGCAATTATATGGCATGGCAAGCTGATCAAAACCTAAGCTCGGGATACATCCAATGACATCAGTTATGCCTCACGCTACAGCACCACTTTCCGGTTCAGCACTACAGCAACTACGCCGACACATTGCCAAACAGCGTCGGCAAAGTTCACGCTTTGCACAGCAACGTGCAGCGCAACGTGTACTGGCTCAGTTACGTTTTTTTCTTGATCGAACTCGTCAACCCATTATGCGTGCAGGCATTTACCTAGATGCCTTTGGAGAAATTCGAACACAAGCGCTGATTCAAGAGTGTTTCAAGCGAAACATTAAGGTGTTTCTACCTAAAGTCTGCGCCATGAATCAGCGACTGGTTTGGGTTGAAATTTCTAAGCATCAATATCAAAACCATCGTTTTACAAAGCATCGTTTAGGTATGTACGAACCTATGGCAACACGCGGGCAACCGATCTCCAAGCTTGATCTGGTGATAATGCCACTGGTGATTTGTGACACTACAGGCTCACGCGTGGGCATGGGTGGCGGGTTTTACGATAAAACATTATCCATCGCACCGAAGCGTCCAATCCGTCTCGGACTGGCACATGAGTTTCAGTATATTGCTGAAAATATTCAACGTGCACCGTGGGATCAATCACTTGATGCACTGGTTACACCCAAAAAATGCTATATTTTCAAACGCCCATTCAAAAAAACTATCAGCTTGATAAAAAAAATCTGAGCGATTTGCTCAATTTTTTGACATTTTCGATTGTCATGCCCTTGTAATTTTTAAAATACCCATCACTATAAAAACATGGCAACCTCGTTGTCACTCATTAGGAGTGCCCATGTCTGAAAATATTATGAATGTAGAAACCTTAGAGCCTCAGGTTCCAAGTGTATTACCGCTCTTAGCACTACGTGATGTGGTGGTGTATCCACACATGCAAATTGCGCTATTTGTAGGTCGTGAAAAATCGATCAATGCAGTTGATGTGGCTCGTAACAGTGACAATTTAGTATTTGTAGTTGCACAAAAGGATTCTCTCACAGAAGAAATTGATCACGACAACCTTTATCAATACGGTACCGTCGCGAAGATTGTGCAAGTTGTGAATCACGAAAATGATGAAAACTGTATCAAGGTTTTGATTGAAGGTTTATACCGCTCAAAACTCACAAAAATTATTGATGAAGACAGTTATTTGACTGCCGAACATCAATTGAGCCCAATGACGGTTGATAGCGATTCCGCGACTCAAGAAACGCGTTTGCAGGAATTACGTACTTTGTTTGCTCAATATGCTGAAGCAAAACTGCGTAATGCTCGTGAACTTGTTGCGGCAGCAAATAAAATTGAAGATTTGCTGCAACTGATGTTTTTTGTGGCAACACGCGTGCCATTAAACATTGATGTAAAACAAAAGTTTCTCGAGCACAACGAATTTGAAGCACACTTGCAAGAGCTGACCAGCTACTTGGTACAACAATCTGCCGAGCAGCAAATTGAGCAGACCTTGCATGACAGCGTCAAACGCCAAATGGAAAAGAATCAGCGCGAATACTTTCTCAATGAAAAAATGAAAGTGATTCAACGCGAGCTTTCCGATATGAACGGCGGCGCAGAAGACGATGTTGCAGAAATTGAAAAACGTCTTGCTGAAGCAGATTTGCCTGAACATGTGCGTAAAAAAGCAGAAGCTGAGTTTCGTAAATTAAAAGCAATGCAGCCAGCTTCAAGTGAAGCAGCGGTAGTGCGTAATTATCTTGAAGTGATTCTAGATACGCCATGGAACACTGCAAGCAAAGTCAGCATTAACCTGAAAAAAGCGCAGGAAATTCTAGATGCAGACCACTATGGTCTTGATGATGTCAAAGACCGTATTGTCGAATATCTTGCTGTTCAATCGCGTGTGAAAAAGTTACGTGGCCCGATTTTGTGCTTGGTCGGCCCTCCAGGTGTGGGTAAAACCTCACTGGGTGAATCGATCGCAAAAGCGACAGGTCGCGAGTTTGTGCGTATGGCACTTGGTGGTGTACGTGACGAAGCCGAGATTCGCGGACATCGTCGTACCTACATCGGTGCGATGCCAGGTAAAATCGTGCAGTCTCTAACCAAAGTGGGTGTAAAAAATCCATTGTTCTTGCTTGATGAAATCGACAAGATGGCACAAGACTATCGTGGTGACCCTGCATCTGCCATGTTAGAAGTACTTGACCCATCACAGAACAATAAGTTCAACGATCATTATCTTGACCTTGACCTTGACCTGTCTGAAGTGATGTTTATCTGTACTGCAAACAGCATGAACATTCCAGAAGCGTTGTTAGACCGTATGGAAGTGATTCGTCTTCCGGGCTACACCGAAGAAGAGAAAGTTAGTATTGCTGACCGTTACTTGGTTCCTAAAGCGATCAAAGATAACGGTTTACGTAGCAGTGAATTGACTGTTCATGAAGAAGCGATTCGTGACATTGTACGACGCTACACACGTGAAGCAGGTGTACGTAGCCTTGAGCGTGAAGTGTCTAAGATTGCACGTAAAGTGGTTAAAGAAGCGGTCAGCAAAAAGAGTAAAAATCTGCATATCGATGTGACTCAAGAAACGCTTCCAGAATATCTTGGTCCACACAAGTTTGACTTTGGTATTGCAGAAGAAGAGGCTCAGGTCGGTCGTGTAAACGGTTTGGCATGGACATCAGTCGGTGGCGAGTTACTCACCATTGAAGTTGCAGCCGTCAAAGGTAAAGGTAAATTCATTACAACAGGTTCGCTTGGTGATGTGATGAAAGAGTCGATTACTGCGGCCATGACGGTAGTGAGAACACGTGCAGACGAATTGGGTATTGAAGCCTCTCGCTTTGAAGAAACCGATGTTCACGTGCATTTGCCTGAAGGCGCTACGCCAAAAGATGGTCCGTCTGCTGGTTTGGCACTGACTACCGCACTTGTATCGGCATTTACTGGCATTCCGATCCGTGCCGACATTGCCATGACAGGTGAAACATCTCTACGTGGGAATGCACTGCGTATTGGTGGTTTGAAAGAAAAACTGCTGGCTGCCCACCGTGGTGGTATCAAGTTAGTCTTTATTCCACAAGATAACGTGCGTGATTTGGCTGAAATACCAGACAATGTTAAAGAAGGTTTAGAAATCAAAGCAGTGAAAAGCATTGATGAAATCTTACCTTTAGCTTTGACAGAACAGCCTAAACCTTTGGTAAAAGCACCTATTGTGAAGCCTGTTGAAGAATTAAAAGCAGCACGTCACTAATTCCAGTTGGTTATAAAAAAGAGAGCTTCGGCTCTCTTTTTTTACATTATTCAGGTTGAAAATTAACCAATAATACCCATAATAATCTTAAGGGTACTTATTATGATTGTTTCATTTTTCCAGTGTGGTCATCTGATTCTCCAGACAGGTGGCCCTTTTAACCGCAGTCCTTCACGCTTTTGGGCTGCGTTTTTTTACCTGAATTTCTTCGTGTTGTTTAGTGGCTAAACATTTGAATACGATCTGCACGGCGGGGCATGATCATTCGGGGCTTTATCGTTATACTGATACCGATGATTTCACCTGTGAGTATTGTAATGAAAATCCGTCTTCTCACCATTGGTCAAAAAATGCCAGCATGGGTACTCACGGGTTTTGAAGATTATTTCAAACGCATCCAACCGTTTGTTCAAACACAAGTGATTGAACTGCCTATGGCAAAACGGGGTAAAAATGACTCGCAGGCCGATATTTTAAAATACTGTCAACTCGAAGGTGAAAGTATTTTAAACGCCCTAAAACCAGGTGAAGTGCTGATTGCACTTGAAGTCGGCGGCCGTGAGTTAAGCACAGAAAAACTCGCACTGACCATGAAGGGCTGGATGCAAGACGGACAGGATATTGCATTGGCCATTGGCGGGCCTGATGGTCTTTCCGATCAGGTTCGTCAGGCTGCCGCGTGGCACTGGTCTTTGTCTAAGCTCACCATGCCACATCCACTGGTGCGTGTATTGCTGATCGAACAGCTATACAGAGCCATGAGCATTAACCACAATCATCCTTATCATCGGGCTTAATGCAGTTAAGTGTATGCCCCGATAAGTCGTTCAAATGAATCTGTTGCTGTACAGCAAACTGTGCAGCAGACTTGTCTACTAGGTACAGCATCATATGAGTCCACAAACACTCCCTGGCTTGTTTATCTCCCATGGCTCTCCTATGCTGGCAGTCGACCCCGAACAAGTGGGGCCTGCCCTGCACCGGTTGAGTTTTAACTTGCCAAAACCGAAAGCAATTGTGGTGATGTCTGCGCACTGGGAAAGTCAGTCGCTTGAAGTCAGCACATCAACCCGCCCCCAAACATGGCACGATTTTCGAGGCTTTCCGGCTGAGTTGTATCGTATTCATTATCCTGCACCTGGTGCACCGGAATTGGCTGAAGATATATTAAAGCGTTTAGCCGATGCACATTTGACCGCGCATGCCAACAGCACACGGCCACGCGATCATGGGGTTTGGATGCCGCTCCTGCATATGTATCCAGAGGCAGATATACCTGTCATTGAAATTTCGCTGCCCATGCAACTCAATTCAGATGAAATTTATGCAGTTGGACAAGCACTAGCACCGCTGCGAGAACAACAAATTTTACTGATCGGATCGGGAAGCATCACTCATAATCTGGCCGAATTGCGCTGGCAAGGCAATCTGCAAAATATTCCAGAATGGGCATCAGGCTTTCGAAACCATGTGGTGAATAAGCTGACCCACCAAGATTATGATGCCATCTTAAACTGGCCAGACTTACCTCACATCGAGCGCAACCACCCTACCATCGAACATTTTGCACCCTTGTTTTTTGCCATGGGTACAGGGAATCGCTTCTCTATCGTTCACAGTAGTTTTTCGATGGGATCTTTAGGGATGGACATTTACCGTTTCGATTAATCACTTATAGATTTGAATTAAACTTAAGCAAAAATTAAAACTTTGTAAGTTTAGGTGCCTTCTATGTTGCAAAATAGATACATTTATTACACTTAAAGCCTAATAGATGTGTCTTTTTTTCTGCAATAAATTCGTTAGGATTTAGGCCTTAAATTGAAAGAATGTTGTTCCATGAAAATTAAATATTTAATTCTTGCTCTTTTGCCATTTTCACTTATGGCCTGCCAATCAATGAATCAAACCCAGCCTGTTTCTGTTGTTCAAGAACAAAAAGTCGATGCCACTAAAGCCTTAACTGCTTATACATGGTCGTATCAACCTGAAGGTGCGCCACAGCCGATTATTTTAAGTTTTAGCGATCAGAACTTGAGTATTCATACAGGGTGTAACAACCAAGGTGGTTCATGGAAGCTTAACGACCAGCAACTCGTGACTTCAGCGCTGGCTTCTACCATGAAAGCATGTGAGCCAGCACTGATGAAAAATGAGCAGTTTGCAGCTAACCTTCTTAGCGACAAAAGCACTCATTTCAAACTCGATACTCGCTCAATTGAACAGCCAAGTCTGATGTTAACCAATGCCGCAGGACAAACATTTGAGTTTAAAGGCAGCATGACACCGGAAACCAAATATCAGTCTCAGGGCGAAATCATTTTCTTGGAAATTGCACCTGAAACTAAATCGTGTACAGGTGTTGCACCGCAAACTTGTCTGCAAGTTCGCGAAATTAAATATGACGATAAAGGGATTAAAACCCAAGTTGATAAAGACTGGTCATTATTTTATGACCAAATCGAGGGCTTTCAACATCGTGCAGATCAACGCGTAATTGTTCGTGTAAAACGCTATGAACGAAAAAATCCTGCGGCAGATCAATCTAAATATGTCTATATCCATGACATGACCGTTGAGCAAGAAATGGTGAAATCCAAATAAGCCAGCGGATGATTCAATCCAGACACTCAAAGGCCTGATCACTGCGATCAGGCCTTTTTTTGAATAATAAGTGTTACTGGATTACGGGATCATATAGCGACTTCTGTGCTAAAATGCCGGGCTTAAGCTGACGTTCCTTTTTGTACTGAATATTTTTCTCTTATGACCAATAACGCTTTTGCACTTTTACGCGAAATAGACCGTATTTTGCCGCAAACCCAATGTGGTTTGTGCGGACATCGAGATGGATGTCTGCCTTATGCAAAGGCCATTTTAGAAGGTGAAGCGGCAAATAAATGTATTCCGGGCGGTCAACCTGTTGCAGATGCTCTTGCAGCTCGACTCAACCGCCCGCCACTGCCTGCAGAAAAAAGTGTCTGGCCAATTCAGTCCGATGGGCGCCCGCAGCGTATGAAAGCAATCATTCGTGAGGATGAATGCATTGGATGTACCAAGTGCATCAGTGCCTGTCCGGTCGATGCGATTATTGGTAGCGGCAAGCTGATGCATACTGTTTTGACGGATCTGTGTACAGGATGCGAGCTTTGTATTCCACCATGCCCTGTGGATTGTATCGAACTGGTTGAAGATACTGCGCCGCTTCCTACTGCTTTGCAACAAGAACAGGAACAACAGCAACTTCGACAACGTTATTATGCGCACATTCAACGTGAAGAGCGCCGCCGTATCGACCGCAAAGGCCCGATTGTTCGTGCAGAAATTGACACCGAATTGTTTTCTCAATTTTCGCAGTGGATAGATGAACTGCCTTCAATTGAACGTATTGAAGCTGCAGCTAAAACAGTCACAAAACAGGATGCATCTATTACGATTGAACTTGCCAAGCTTCGCACCCAAATTAAAAAACTGGAAAAGCAATTAAGCGTTCGAGCAGATGCAAAGAAACAGCAGCAACTTGAGCAATTGCAACAACAACTGAATCTGCTTCAGGGGAATTAAATGCCAGTTAAAAACATGACCAAAAAACAGATCCAGACGTTTTTTGAGCGCCTTAGAGCACAGCGCCCTCACCCACAAACTGAGTTAAATTACAGTAATGCATTTGAATTACTGATTGCGGTCATGCTTTCGGCTCAGGCCACCGATGTAAGTGTAAACAAAGCCACAGACAAACTGTTTCCGGTGGCCAATTCTGCCGCACAAATTTATGCCTTGGGTGTTGAAGGCTTAAAAACTTATATAAAAACCATTGGCTTATATAATGCCAAAGCTGAAAATGTGATTAAAACCTGTCAAATCTTAATTGAAAAACATCAAGGCGAGGTTCCTCAAACCCGAGCAGAGCTTGAGGCACTTCCAGGTGTAGGACGCAAAACCGCAAATGTGGTGTTAAATACCGCATTTGGGCAGCCCACCATGGCAGTCGATACACATATTTTTCGTTTAGGAAACCGCACAGGCTTAGCCGTGGGCAAAAATGTGCTTGAAGTAGAACATCGTCTAATTAAAGTTATTCCAAAAGAATTTATTACCGATGCGCATCACTGGCTAATTTTGCACGGACGATATTGCTGTGTGGCCAGAAAGCCAAAATGCGCAGAATGTGTAGTATCCGATGTATGTAACTGGCCAGAGCGTTATGCTTATGGTGCAGAGCGCGCTGTGACCATTCAAGCAACACCTTAATTTTTTTCAAAATAAAAGTGTTTACATGAGCGATGCACTCACTTTTTTTGTTTGAGCTTTGGGTGCAGTATTTTGCGCTTGTTTTGCTGATTTAAACGTTTTTCAGCAAGCTCTTGTTTTTGCACTTGACGTAGCATTTTCTGGCTTTGATAGAGCAGAAACAACAAAACCAATAGACTTATCACCACCAAAAAGATTAATGCGATCTTTAGCAAACAGATATCCTCAAAAAAGAAAAGAGCCCTGAATGCTCAGGACTCTCTTATATTAGCAAAAACCAAACGAATTATTTAGTTTTGTCTAAAATAGCAAATAGATCTTTTTGTACAACATCGATTGTACGTAAGCCATCAAGCTTGTCATAGGTTGGTGCATTTTCGCCAGATGCCGCACGACCTTGATAGAAGCCAACCAATTGCTCAGTTTCGCTGTGATAAGAGCCAAGGCGCTTACGAATGGTTTCTTCTAGATCGTCGGGACGCTGTACCAGTTCTTCACCTGTTACATCGTCTTTACCTTCTACTTTCGGTGGATTGTATTCGATGTGGTAAACACGACCAGATGCTGGATGCTGACGACGGCCAGAAAGACGTTTTACGATTTCTTCGTCTGGTACCGCAATTTCAATCACGTGATCAATTGTGATCCCTTCTTTTTCCAGCGCTTCAGCTTGTGGAATAGTGCGCGGGAAACCATCAAAAATACAACCATTTGCACAGTCAGGTTGCGCGATACGCTCTTTTACCAAACCGATGATCAGTTCATCTGATACCAGACCACCAGACTCCATTACACTTTTGGCTTTTAGACCAAGTTCAGTTCCTTCACGAATTGCAGCACGGAGCATATCACCGGTTGAAATTTGTGGGATATCATAGCGCTTACAGATCAACTGAGCCTGAGTACCTTTACCTGCTCCAGGTGGTCCGAGTAAAATAATGCGCATAAGAAAGCATCCTCATTAAAAACAATCATCACGATGCTCTGGAGTATGACACCTCGTGTCACATCTACCAGCATCTAAATTATAAGAAAGCGACAAACAAATGTATTAAACCTGCAAAAAATCCGGTGACCCCACCAAGCACAATCAGTATCCACTCATCCTCTTGGAATGCCGGACGTAGAAGGTTTTGAAACTCTTTTGGAGTTAACTCACGAATACGGTCTTTAAACATCTGAAATATTTTTTGTGCACGGCTCGCATTGAACGCAGGGTCGCATACAGGCACCATCGTAATTTCAATTGAGCGATCAATCAAGTCTGTCTTGAGTTTAGCATATTCGCGTGGCCCTAAGGAGAGTTGAAGTGAGGTTCTTACCAATGGAGTTTCCATTATTTCATTGATATGGCGTTTAACTATACGACGGGTCTTGTCTTTTTTACTGCCATACATCATTTCAGTCATGATCGACTTCAAGGTAATCAGATCTTCAGTGACGACACTTGCAAATACATCCGATACTTCTTCTTGACGCTTCATGAAAGCGCCTTGAACATTATAAGTTCCCATCCGCGGCACGACGGGCACCACCCACGGAAATTTACGATCTTGCGTTAAGCGGAAAAACTGCGGATAACGGACATAGTGTGGCTCGACTGGATTAAACACCATCCAGATTGCAATCCAGTTGGTGAGAAAGCCCCAGATAGCCGCCCAGAAAGGCACTGTCCAGTGCCATGGCACCAAAAACCAGACCAGCATTTGAAACACACCAAAAAACATTCCAATTAGTGCACTGATATGCCAGATAAAGTTAATTTCCTTCTGACCTACTTTTAAAAACATTCTCACCATTAAACGGCGATCGCCTTCCATTTGGCTGACGACCATTTCACGCATATTCACCAGTGACTCTACATTTAAAGTCAACTCTGTAACCAATTCTCGGAGTACACCGGGTAACTGCTTATGGGCTTGAGCATAAATTCTGCGTTTAATCGAATAAGGTAAGTTTTCCCAGAGCACGGCATTTCGGTCAATCATGACTTCATCAATTAGGTGCTCAAGTTCAAAGCCGACTTGCTCACCAATAATTCTGGCCATATCTTCTGGGTCCATGGCCTCAAGAAACTCACGCAACGAACCCAATTTTGAAAGCGTGTTGTCGGTAATGATGCCAGAAATACGACCCGCTTTACGTGGCACAATTCCTTGCCAGCCCACGGGTAACGGACCTAGATGAAATCCCCAGAAGTTAATTGGATAAAAGACCATCTTTAAAGCCATCCACACATGTGCCCATGTCACAAATGCAGTCACTGGGATGATACTCATCACCGCCAAATGATCAGGTCGATTTAAAAAGGTTTGCCACAAATCACTGATGAAATCTAACATCCATTACTCTCGTATTTCTTTATTACTTGATGGGTGTATTTATGATGAAGAAATCTCGGCACTTTAAAGACCAAAACTTAGCGTATAAGCAAACTGTAATTGAGGTTTGGTATCAACTACAGTAGACCCATCTGTATTTTTTAACGCTTCTGCGGCACCAATGCCAACACTAAAGGTACTGATTCGATCTTTATTTAACCAAACATACGCCAAATCGACGCCACCACCCAATCGTGAGGTGTAATCATTGTCGACTCGGCGGCTTTCTAGCGTACCAGCATATACACCTAAGTAGTATCCATTTTGATTTTTGCCTGTGAGATAATATGGATAACGGAAGCCAACTTGCCCGCCAAAGGTATGATCGCCATTGAGATAGGCGCCTGCCTTTAAATAAGCAATGCCATAAGGATTGACCCATTCGCCATTCACATGTGCCAGTTGCTGGGTGACTCCCAAGCCGACATTGAACGGACTAACATCTTTGCCTTGCAACTTTGCTTCAGGCAAATAATCCTGAACACTTGCACATGTCACCGAACTAAAGGTTAAGAGAGCAAGAAAGGAATATATTTTTTTCATTATTTTCTCCGTGTTTCTCCAAACATCTTCAATTTAGAGCATTCCTTTAACTGTTTTGTGACTTTAACAGAAATAGTTTCGTTCTTATATACAGCACCTTACAATTTTGATGGCGCAAATGTCAAAAAACTGATCTCGATTGTGGATGAATACTTAAAATTTATCTCTGTTTTATAAGCGTGATAGGGTAAACTTTACGGCTATTTATTTGTGTCGTTCAAGTTAAAGTCTATTGGTATGAAGCAGCACTTTCCGTTAAAAGATAACCAGCAAGAAAAGCGTCTGTATCGAGGGCGAATCTTTTTTGCAATTGGCTTGGTGTGTTGCTGCTTACTGGTGTTGATGAGCCGTTATGCCTATTTGCAAATTGTGCATTTTGATGAGTTCTCTACAGCCTCTGACAAAAACCGGATTCGACTGCAACCTCTTCCTCCTGCTCGGGGTTACATTTACGACCGAAACGGCGTGTTACTGGCCGATAATTATCCGGTCTTTACGGCAACCATGAGCCGCGCAGATGTTGAAGATATCGATGGTACACTCGAACGACTCACCCCTATTCTTACCCTTACACAAGAAGATATTGATCGTTTTAAAACGCGAATTAAAACAGCACGTAAAACTGAGCGCGTATCGATTAAACTTAATCTGACCGAAGCAGATATTGCCAAGTTTAGTGAACAGAAATATAACTTTCCGGGTGTAAAAATTGAGACACAGATGACTCGCTATTACCCGCACGGGGATCTGTTTGCACATGTGATTGGTTACGTGGGGCGCATCAATGAAAAAGAGCTTCAAACGCTCAATAAAGACACCTACGCTGGAACCAACCTGATTGGCAAGATCGGAGTAGAAAAAACCTACGAAGACTTGTTACACGGAACACCGGGATACGAATCAGTCGAGGCCGATGCCCACAGCAATATCTTGCGTCATCTTGGGCGTAAAGAACCGGTACGAGGTAACGACCTTTATCTTTCAATCGATTACGGCTTGCAAGTGGTGGCTGCCGAACAACTGGTCGGTCGTCGTGGTGCAATCGTGGCGATGGATCCGCGTACAGGTGAAATTCTGGCGCTGGTATCTAGCCCAAGCTTTAATCCAAATTTATTTGTAACAGGGATTAGTCATGTGGACTACAGTGCCTTGCGAGACAATCTCGATCAGCCACTGTATAACCGTGCCTTACAAGGGGTCTATCCACCGGGTTCAACCATTAAACCAATGGAAGGATTGGGCGGCATTCATTACGGAACTGTAGACTGGTCGACCAGTATCTATGATCCGGGTTATTTCCATCTTCCGGGAGATTCTCATAAGTTCCGTGACTGGAAAAAAGGCGGTCATGGAATGGTGAATTTGCATAAATCGATTATCGATTCCTGCGATACCTATTTCTATGTATTGTCGTATCAGATGGGAATCGACAAAATGAATGCTTGGATGCGTCAATTTGGTTTTGGTCAAAAAACAGGGGTTGATTTACCGAGTGAGAGTGAAGGCCTGTACCCAAATCCAGAGTGGAAAATGCGCACGCGTAAATCGAAATGGCTCAAAGGCGAAACGATTTCTGTGAGTATTGGTCAGGGTGCATTTACTGCAACACCACTCCAGCTTGCAATGGCTACATCAATTATGGCCAACCACGGTGCTCATGTGACACCGCATGTACTTCGTTCTGCACATGGCGCCAAACCCTTTAAGGTACACAATGCACCGGACGGTAAAATCCAGTTTAATGGCACAGAACAGGACTGGGTCAATATGCGCGATGCCATGATTGATGTGATTCAAAGTGGTACAGGTCGCGGTATTCGTACACCAATGTATCAAATTGCAGGCAAAACAGGGACAGCTCAGGTTAAAAGTATTGCGCAAGGTAAACGCTACAACGAGTCAATTTTGTCTGAGCGCCAACTCGACCATGGTCTATTTGTTGGATTCGCACCTGCTGAAACCCCTGAAATTGCGGTGGCTGTGGTGTGGGAAAATGGTCGACATGGTGGATCGGCAGCTCAGCTTTCGCGCCCATTATTTGACTATTGGCTACTGACCCGCAAGAAAAATCCAATCCGACCAGCCAATCATCAACTGAGTGGCGGCTTGATGACAGCGGGTATTAAGCCAGGCGAGCTTCCTAGCGGAGCTTTACTTGAAGCAGATCCAAATGCCGTGTCAAATCGCAATAAACCACAGCAGAAACCAAACACTGCTGCCTCTTCGGTGAGTGCCGTATCTGCACCTGCCTCAGCAGAGATCTCAGAATAATGAAAAATCAGCTACGTATTATTGGTGGGCAATGGAAACGTCGACAGCTTCCATTTGCCAGTGTCGAGGGTTTACGCCCCACCCCAGATCGTGTTCGTGAAACGTTATTTAACTGGCTCATGTGGGATATTCAAAATGCGGCCGTGCTCGATGTTTGTACGGGTTCTGGCGCACTGGGCTTTGAGGCTTTGTCGCGTGGAGCAGCTTCGGTACTGATGATCGAGCCAGAAACGCTACAGGCCAAAATTCTCAAGCAGAATATCCAGTTACTTGAGGCGAAAAATTGCGACTTAAAAGTCGCCACCGCACAGCAGGTTTTACCTAGACTGAATCAACAGTTTGATGTGATCTTTCTAGATCCGCCTTACAGCCTAGATTTATGGGCAGAATTAGCTATTTTGCTTGATCCTCTAGCCCGTGAAAATGCCTATATTTATGTCGAAGCAGATCGGGAGTTGACTCAGTTGCAACTTCCCAACACATGGCAATTGCTTAAATCGAGTAAAGCCGGAACAGTACGCGCAGGGCTTTATCAGAAAAAATTATAGCGATGATTCGCCCGATAAGGCGTCAAAATCTTATTTGTACTTAAGCGGTATTATTTAATCGTGAACTCTTCTTGATCTATGGGTTTAATCATTCGATTAGTCAGGGCGATCTAAACATACCGGCCGCACGTCTCGCACTATTTCCTCTTCACGGCGCTCTCGGACGTCATCATCATCGAGTTGTTGTCTTGGTTGCAATGACCAGCGTGGTTGGTGCATATTCGACAGTTGATTTTGATATCCGGAAAAGCTTTGTGCTTGTACAGATAAGCTCGACATAAAACTCGTTACAGTTAAAAAAACAAAAATGAAAACACGAAGTCTTTTTAGCATCATCGACTGCTTCACTGTTAATAAGTGCGTTTAGTCTGATTTAAGGCCATTAAATAATGTTGAAGAAATTATAGTGTCTTCATCATCAATTGATGTGTCTTATGTTACTTAGGTAAAAAAAGATATCTCCAAACTTAAAAAGATCGAATCCAGAAAAAACGGATCAACTGTCCACGATCATAGGGAAAATTAGAAACGTACTCGTAGCCTAGCTTTGTATCATCTTTAAGTCGATAACTCATGCCATAACCAAACGAAATAGATAAATCGTGTAGACCAACCGCATCGGGAGCTCTCTCAATCATCTTACTTTTCAAATCATCCATGTTATACACCGTATAGTTATAAATACTGATTCGCTCATTTGCATAGAAAAGATTTTTAAGCACTTTATAATTGTTTTCTTCTTGATCATGTTGCTCGGCAAGGTGCTTCTGCTCCTGATTCAAGTCTTTATTTTCAAGATTTACATCCAGATTCACTGTGTTGTCAGGCATTGCTTGTGAGAAAAAATCATAAGCCTGTCCCCAGGATGAATAACAGCTTAATGCCAACAATACAGTCAGTCTTAATAAAACAGACAACCTCATCATTTTTTAAAAAGATATAGTAAAAAAGGTAGCATACGCTACCTTTTGACAAGATGAAACCGCTTAGGCTAAACCGATAATTGCGACCAATATAGCTAAAGCAGACAAGACTTTACGTCCGTACGGTACGTGGCGATTGATCAACTCACCTACCACCAAGCCGATGGTATACAACGTTGCCATACCGAGCACCATACCAGAGATCAAAGCAATGACGTGGCCTTGAGGTGCAAGCTCAACGCCATGCGCAGCACCGTGAAAGCTCGCCATTAGCAATGCAACAAATGGCAATACACGATAAGACTTACTCCACAGTGCAACAGCCAGTACAATTAACGATGTCACAATGCCATATTCAGCAATCGCGTCAGCGATAATATCGTTTGCGCCCAAAACAAAACCAAAAACGAGGCTTAAACTCAACCCCACAATACCTAAAACTTTCCATTGTTTTGCAACTGTCCAGAGCAATACGCCAAAGCCGATTGCCATGGTTAAATGATCAAGTCCAGTGAAGGGGTGAATAAATCCTGTCCAGAAACCTGCTTGTGAAGCATGTCCGGGGTGTGCCATCGCTGCAACAGGCAAAGCCGATATCAAGATGATGAGCAGTTGTTTTGTGATTGAGCGCATGGCGCCTCCTTAAGCCTTAAAAAGCCCTTGCTTTTCAATAAATTCAATAATTTGTGCTAAACCATCTTCTGTTTTCATGTTCGAAAATAAAAACGGTTTATCGCCGCGCATCCGCTTGGCATCTTGTTCCATAATGTCTAAATTCGCTCCAACCATTGGCGCCAGATCCGTTTTATTAATAATTAATAAATCAGATTTAGTAATACCAGGGCCACCTTTGCGTGGAATCTTTTCTCCACCGGCAACATCAATCACATAGAGTGTCAGATCTGAAAGTTCTGGACTAAACGTTGCAGCCAAATTGTCTCCACCACTTTCAATAATGATGAGTTCCAGACCGTCAAATTTTTCACAAAGATCATCAATTGCAGCCAAGTTGATAGATGCATCTTCACGAATAGCGGTATGCGGGCATCCACCCGTTTCAACCCCCACAATTCGGTCTGGTGTCATGGCTTCGTTTCGGGTCAGAAAGTTTGAATCTTCTTTGGTGTAAATATCATTGGTGACGACAGCCATATTGTATTTTTCACGTAAGGCACGGCACAGATTAAGGGTCAATGCTGTTTTACCCGATCCAACCGGACCACCAATGCCAACGCGTAATGGGCTACGTTCTGTCATGTTTATTTCCTTTAAAATGTCACATTTTGATTTGGCAGTTCAATTTTATTACTTTGCCAAATCAAGGGTTAAGATCGAAATAGTCTCGAATATTGGGTTTCATGTTGCATGCTTAGCATTGCATACTGAGGCAATGCACTACTGATTTGGTCATCTTGCAGTAACAACGCCTGCTCAACAGCTTGCGGCACTTTTTCATGTAAATGCCATAAAATTCGCTGGCCGCTCATTTGACCAAGTGGAACCGTTTTCACTGCGGCCAAAACCTGATTTTCAAGCACGCTAAAGGTATATGCTGTTAAAACCTCTGCCGGATTAAGTTCAAGGCGTCCACACAACTGGGCATATACAGGTACAAAACCAAACTGCTTTTTTACCTCTACAGGCATCTTGAGTACTGCCTTAATCCAAGCGTTCAAAGAAAATGCCAATTGTTGGGATTCTGCCAAGAGCTCTTTACTTTCACGGCTCGCTCTATAGAGATGCGCCCACTTTAAAAACTGCTCATCATCATTAAAATGTAGCATCAGCCGTTTGAGCAATGGCAGCTCAAAGCGCACCAGCAACATCTCAAGCACTTCTTCAAAATAAGCACTGCTGCTCTCTTCATCATGCACAAGCCCCACCTGAATGGCGCTTTCTACACCTTGTGAGTAGCAATAAGCCCCTACAGGCAATGCCGTAGAAGACAGTGTCAGTAGCTTGAGCAGTTGAGCAGCATTAATGGACATGATGCAATGACTTGATTGGGCTTAAACGATGATCGTGTGCATGCTGTGCATAAGCACCACTTTCAGGTTCAAACATATGTTCAACTTCTTTAACAACCAATCCCAAACCTTCAACCATTTCTGCCAGTACGTGATCTGGTTCGAAATAAAGCGCATAAGGCGTAAGCATTAATGGAACATGACGATTCCCTAAATGATAAGCCGCTTTGAGCAATTCAAAATCCGTTTTGGCCGTGACCTGCATTAAACGTTCTGGTTTGGCATCTACACGCAGAATATCACCATCATGGGTCGCAATAAATGAGCCACTGCGTAAAATACCCGTGCGCGGCAAGTCGGCACCAATATCAGTACCGTCTTTTAAGGTTGCACGAAAACGCGATTTTTGACGGGTATCAAAGTTCAGTTCGACCGTTTCAAACGTTTGGTCTGATGAAATTTCATCCAGACGTTGGGTATAAATTTTCATAAGATAAAACCCTATGCGTAAATAAAAAAATCTGTGTTCTGGATTGGATTATCAATCGTACGCTTACGAAACTCATTCATAAGATTTTTAGATAATTCTTGGTGTTCGAATGCGATCAATTTCAATAAAGTAAGAAATTGTCCATGACTAAATATCATTAGGTTTTTAACTTGATAAAGATATTTTAGATCATTCAATAGCCCAGAAAAATTTTCAACTCGCTGATAAAACTCAGCAAAAGACTCTGCATCTTCTGCATCTTTGTAATATGGATCAGCTAACGTCCAGTAAGCATCTACAAATGGCTTACGTTCCTCAAGTGTTGTATTTTGACATTTAACGTCAGACAAATATGAAAACTCATGAATATCGAAAACTTCTGGATTTAAATGATCTCTTACTGCAAGAGGCTTTGCAGTTTGCAACGTGCGCGTAAAGGATGAAATAAAAATTCGATCGGCATGCGGAAGTTTAATTGCAAGTTGCTCAGATTGTAATTTGCCCTGTTCGGTCAATTCAATATTGGCATGAGATGTACATCTCAAATTTACATTCGCTTTACTTTGTGCATGCCGAATCAAATAAATCACGTCATATTATCCTTAAAACAAGAAATAACGTTGAGCCATTGGCAGCACATCGGCTGGCTCACAGGTCAACAGTTCCCCATCGGCGCGCACTTCGTATGTTTCAGGATGCACATCCATCACGGGGCAGTAAGTATTATGTTTCATGTCATGTTTGGTAATGTTGCGCGTGTTTTTACACGGGCTGATCAACTTTTTAAGTTGCAGCTTCTGATCGACGCCTTCATCAATCGCCACTTGCGGCAAAAAGGTGATACACGTGTTATGTACAGCACGTGGATAAGAACCAAACATCGGACGATAATGCACAGGCTGTGGCGTTGGAATTGAAGCATTGATGTCGCCCATCGGTGCTGCGGCAATCATCCCGCCTTTGATAATCATCGAGGGTTTAACCCCAAAAAATGCAGGCTTCCAAAGCACTAAATCGGCCAACTTTCCTTCTTCTACCGACCCTACTTCATGGCTCAAACCATGTGTAATAGCAGGATTGATGGTGTATTTGGCGATGTAACGCTTAATTCGGTTGTTATCATGAAACTCATTGTCTCCTTCAAGTGCGCCGCGTTGCACCTTCATTTTATGTGCAGTTTGCCATGTCCGAATAATCACTTCTCCCACGCGGCCCATGGCCTGTGAGTCTGACGACATCATCGAAATAGCACCCAGATCTTGTAAAATATCCTCTGCTGCAATGGTCTCACGGCGAATACGACTTTCAGCAAATGCCACATCTTCTGCAATTGCAGGATCTAAATGATGACACACCATCAGCATATCCAAATGCTCATCGATGGTATTGATAGTATACGGGCGTGTTGGATTGGTCGAAGATGGCAGTACGTTGGCCTGCCCGATCGCTTTTAAAATATCGGGGGCATGCCCACCGCCAGCACCTTCGGTATGATAGGTATGAATGGTTCGGTTTTTAAATGCCCCGAGCGTTTCTTCCAAAAAGCCGCCTTCATTGAGTGTATCGGTATGAATAGCAACCTGCACATCAAACTCATCGGCCACACTCAGGCAGTTATCAATTGCAGCAGGCGTCGAGCCCCAGTCTTCGTGCAGTTTAAGCCCCACCACACCCGCTTTAATCTGTTCACGAATCGGATCGGGTAAACTAATATTGCCTTTACCCAGCAAACCAATATTCATGGGTAAATCGTCAATGGCTTGTAACATGGTACCAATGTGCCATGGGCCAGGTGTAACTGTCGTGGCTGACGTTCCTGCTGCCGGTCCAGTACCACCACCCACCATAGTAGTCACACCAGACATCAATGCCGTTTCTACCTGCTGAGGACAAATCCAGTGAATATGAGTGTCAATTCCGCCTGCGGTCAGAATTTGCCCTTCACCTGCAATGACCTCGGTTGCTGCACCGAGTGGAATGGTAATGTCTGGCTGAATATCTGGATTTCCAGCTTTACCAATTTTCCAGATACGACCATTTTTAAGGCCCACATCGGCTTTTACAATGCCCCACCAATCAACAATCAATGCATTGGTAATTACGGTATCTGCCACTTGATCTGCAAGTAACTGCGATTGCCCCATGCCATCGCGAATCACCTTACCACCACCAAATTTGACTTCTTCGCCATAAGTGGTGAGGTCTTGTTCTACTTCAATAAATAGTTCGGTATCGGCTAAACGGACTCGATCTCCCACCGTTGGGCCAAACATTTCAGCGTATGCACGACGCGACATTTTCATATTAAAAGGCCTTCCACATTGTTTTCATTCTGAGTCCAGTGCGCCCATCACACGACCGGCAAATCCATATACTTCGCGCTTGCCTGCCAGTGAAACCAATTCAATCTCTCGGTTTTGTCCCGGTTCAAATCGAACAGCGGTTCCTGCGGCAATATTTAGACGATAACCTCTGGCTTGTTCACGATCAAACTCCAGTGCATCATTGGCTTCTGCAAAATGAAAATGTGATCCAACCTGAATAGGACGGTCGCCAGTATTGGCAACACTGATTTTGAGCGTTGGTCGGCCGACATTGAGTTCAATAATACTATCGGGAGTGAGCACTTCTCCAGGAATCATGATGTTCTCCTCTGAATGATTAAACAATGGGTTGATGAACCGTCACAAGTTTTGAACCATCTGGAAAAGTCGCCTCGACCTGTACCTCAGCAATCATTTCGGCCACGCCATCCATCACATCATTTTTACTGAGTAAGGTGGTGCCGTAATGCATCAATTCTGCAACGCTCATTCCATCACGCGCACCTTCTAACAGTGCTGCTGAAATAAATGCGACTGCTTCAGGATAATTTAACTTTAAACCACGTGCCTTACGACGCTCAGCGACCAAACCTGCAGTAAAAATCAACATCTTGTCTTTTTCGGTTGGATTCAGTTCCATTTCGATATACCTAGTTTCATTAAGTGTCTTTAAAGCAAAATATGTGCACACATGTGGCATTGAAGCTTTGTTTATTTATCTTCTGATTGACAAACCCACTACTCGCCTACAATTAAGTGCGCCAAATTCGCGGAAATTCTTCATCTAAATTGAGCCAGTAACGACGCAATCGAGCGCGTATGGCAGCAAATGCATCATGACATTGCCGAACATCATCACCTAAATAACGGGCACAGAGCACATCATCGAGTAGAGTCAGTGTTACTGGTGCATCCATACGCATGATCAATTCTCGAATCAGCTCAACATGCTGCTCAAGATCGACTTTAGCGCGATGTGTTTCAGGTGCAACCGCCCACATACTGGCCATTACGGCGTGTCCGTTCATGCCTAAACATGATCGTAACCAGCGATCATTTCCTGTAAAGCGCAGTGTGTCGGCAACCAGTAGTTTCTGATCACGATATAACGTAAATATATTGCGATAAGCACCGTCAGAAAATGTCTCCGCGCGAGCCTGACGCCCAAGAACCAGCATATCCCATCCAATAAAACTGGCGGCTTGATCAAGATGAATGGTGGTTTCCGACTGCGCATTTGCACCATCGTAGAGCATGGTTTCCTGAGGAAGCCATTCTAAAATCGAACGTCCTCGTGCATTTAAATAAATATGTTGCGCAGCTGGTTTACCATTGGTGCGATACCATTTTCCAGCTCCTGGAGTCGTCACAACTGCATGTGCGCCTTCTTCTGTATATATCTGAAAAGTTAAATGATCTCCCCCCGCAATACCTGCCGGTGGATGCACCAATATTGCATGACATACACCCGTTTTTTCAGGCCATAGCATTTTTTGCACCCGAACAGGTCCGTGATGCTTTCTATGCTTCATAATGGTGCGCTCACCATCATCATGAAAGCCTAATTCGAGTTGGGCATACCACAAAGCTTTGGATCTTTGGATGTGAAAGTCCTGTGGCTGATTCATGCTGTTCCTTTATGCGACATGTTCTACTGGTCTGATCAGTTAAGCAATTTTTGCACCAAGAATTGGCAATTTTTTGAAAGTCTTACTTAAACGTTTATTTTACATACATTTCAATAGCATAATTTCTGGTACTTTTCTTGTGTTATTTTTTTCAATCAAGTGATTGAGATGATTTTGTGATATTGATTAGCCAAAATTTAGTCAATTTTCACAAATAATGACAAGGTTTTAGCGCCACAATACCGATAGAATAGCGGGCTTAACGACCACCCTAACCTAATTGTTCTGATAATGAAAACCCTGACAATATTAATAAGTTGTGCCGCACTCTCTGGTTGTGTAATCGGAAGCTCAAATGAAGTGAAACGTGCTGAAAAATTGCTGCAAAATTTCGAGTGTAAAAATCTCGAAACCACCGAAATTCCGCACAGTTCGATCAACAGCTTTCATCAGCAATCTCTAGCAACCAGTAAAGCCAAGGCCACAAGCTATGTTGAACAATTTAAATCGGGCGATGCAACATTTAAAATGCCACTCGATGAAGCCGTACAACAACAATTACAACGTTATAAAGCAGCCTGCCAGGCATTGGGTGGTATTAATCCTGAGTTGAAATAAACTGATACTTATGAGGGAATGTTCTACCTAATCTTACATTTCAATTATTTAACTGGCTTGATTTTTTTTATAGGCTGGGCATCCATTAAATAAATAATGATTGGGTAAAACATGAAAAAATCGTTATTAGCGCTTGCATTGACCAGTTTGGTTCTAGCCGCTTGCTCAAAACCTGAAAATAAAACAGATACTGCTACCGCTGAACAGCATAGTCAAGCCGCATCTGAGGTTAAACACGACCAGCATCAAGCCCATGATATGACGCATACTGCTGAAAATTCACTGGATTGGTCGGGTGATTATCAAGGTAAATTGCCGTGTGCCGACTGCGAAGGCATTCAAACTGAGCTTCAGTTAAACGATGACAAAACCTATGTACTTAAAGAAACGTATTTAGGTAAAGGCGATGGTAAGCCGTTTGAAACCAAAGGAAGCTTTACATTTGACTCAAAAAATCCATCGATGATTGTATTAGATCAGAAGTCTGAACAGCGTAAATTCTTTATTGGTGAAAATACTGCAACAGCACTTGATTTGGAAGGCAACAAAATTGACGGCAGTTTGGCTGAATATTATGTTTTAAAAAAGAAAAGTTAAATTTGCATCAAAAAACCCTGCGATTGCAGGGTTTTTTATTTCTTTACTCAATTAGTGAGCAGAGAACTGATTCATTGTATTTTTGCTTGCATCACCAGCTTTAAGTGCTTGCTCACCAGAGAAGATCTCTTTGTGGTCATCACCGATGTCAGAACCCGCCATTGCTTGGTGTTTCACACATGCAATACCGCCACGGATTTCTTTACGCTGAACACCCGCAACATAAGCCAACATCCCTTCTTCACCAAAGTAGCCTTTTGCCAACTCATGTGTAGACAATGCAGCAGTGTGGTAAGTCGGTAGTGTAATCAAGTGATGGAATACACCCGCTTCACGTGCAGCATCTGCTTGGAAGGTACGGATTTTTTCGTCTGCATCGGCAGCCAATTCCGTGTTGTCATATTCAGCGCTCATCAACTTAGCACGATCGTAGGCAGAAACGTCTTTGCCTTCAGCAGCCCAACGGTCATAAGATTGCTGACGGAAGTTCAGTGTCCAGTTGAATGATGGACTATTGTTATAGACCAGTTTTGCATTTGGAACCACTTCTTTCACACGATTCACCATGTGTGCAATTTCAGCTACGTTTGGTGTTGGTGTTTCAATCCACAGCATGTCTGCACCATTTTGCAAGCTGGTGACACAGTCAAGTACCACGCGGTCGATTTGTGTGCCTTCACGGAACTGATACAAGCCAGACGCCAAACGTTTAGGACGATGCAACTTACCATCACGCTTGATTAAGATCTCATCATCACTTGCTTCAGCAATATCGATTTCTTGTGTATCAAGGTAGCTGATGTATTGAGATGCCAAGTCGCCTTTTTCTTTCGAGACTGGAATTTTTTGAGTCAAATCCGCGCCTTCAGAGTCAGTACGTGCAACAATCACACCCTCATCAATTCCAAGCTCAATAAATGCAAAACGTACTGCATTGATTTTTGCAAGGAAATCTTCATGTGGAACAGTTACTTTACCTGCTTGATGACCACACTGTTTTGCGTCAGAAACTTGGTTTTCGATTTGGATCGCACATGCACCCGCTTCGATCATTTTTTTAGTCAAAAGGTAAGTTGCTTCTTCATTACCGAAGCCAGCATCGATGTCGGCAATGATTGGCACAACATGCGTTTCGAAGTTGTCAATTTGGGCTTCAATTTCTTTGGCTTTGGCTGTATCACCTGCTGCTTCAGCTTTTTGTAATGCACGGAACAAATCGTTCAGTTCTTTAGCATCTGCTTGACGCAAGAAGGTATAGATTTCTTCGATCAATGCAGGAACAGAGGTTTTTTCATGCATAGATTGGTCAGGAAGTGGACCAAATTCAGAACGAAGTGCAGCAACCATCCAGCCTGATAGATAAATATAACGCTTAGATGTCGTGCCAAAATATTTTTTGTTGGCAATCATTTTTTGTTGTGCAATAAAACCATGCCAGCAACCCAAAGACTGAGTATATTTGCTAGTGTCCGCATCGTATTCAGCCATGTCTTGACGCATGATGGACGCTGTATACTTGGCAATGTCTAAACCTGTACGGAAACGGTTTTGAACAATCATACGAGCTGCATCTTCTGCACGGATTGCATTCCACGTGCCACCTAATTTGTCCTTAACGGTACGAACGTGCTCTAAAGCTGATTGATATGTAGTCATGATATTGCCCTATAATCATTTTGGGTTGATCGAAGTTCCAGTTCAAAATCAGATTAAATTATTTGACTAGATTTTGTACTGTTCTTCGCTATGAATACAGCTTAGTAGTTGCAAAAAAATTAATCCAATATTCTAAGCTAATTTTCGGTATTTATTTAAAAAATACACAGATAAAAGTCGTAATATAATTAAAATACCACATACTAAGCTTTTGTTATTTAATAAATAAAAATAATCGTTAAGCTGATTTAAAATGACGCTATCGTGTTTATTTTGATATTAGACTTAAGTCGACTCCGCTATTTTAGATCAAATAAAAAACAAATTATCGATCAAAATTGCCAGTGCGATTGCATTTTTTATCAGATATAATTGTTGCACGTAGTAGATGCAACTGATCAATTTTTGTATTTTACTCATCATCATTATGTACTTGTCATTGAATCTGTACCGCGATGGTTCATGTTTTTATTGATGACTCGAAATTTCTGCTTTTATTCGATATGGTCTTTTTTGTGTTTACGTTGACACAAATCAAATGAACTGTGGCATAATCAAATATAATTTTCTTTTTTTATTCTCGGTATTTTTTTTATGAATCTAGAGCGAGTTGACCTCAATCTATTAATTTATCTTGATGTACTACTTCGCGAAAAGAACGTTACTCGTGCAGCTGAACAATTGGGTGTTACCCAACCTGCCATGAGTAATATTCTACGCCGTTTACGCAATTTATTTAATGATCCGTTGTTAATTCGTTCATCTGAAGGTATGACACCCACCGAGCGCGCGCTCGAACTTCAGCCGCGTATTCGCGATGCCTTATCTGATTTGTCGATGATTCTGGAACCGAGAACAGAGTTTCGCCCTTATACAAGCAGTCGCGTGTTTCGTGTCATGACCTCTGACTACGCCGAAGCAACGCTCATCCCGCGCTTGGTCAAAGCATTACGTTCAGAAGCACCGAATGTGGTGTTAGACTTTCTCACACCAAGTGACGTTTCATATCGTGACATGGAGCAAGGTAAAGTCGATCTTGCGATTAACCGTTTCAATGAAATTCCACAAAGTTTTCATCAGGTTCTGGTTTGGCGTGACAGTTTTAGCTGCTTATTAAATGACAAGCACCCTGCTGTTCAGCACTTAAATCTAAAAAGCTATCTCGATGCGCAACATATCTGGGTATCGAAAACCGGTATGGGCGTGGGATTTGGTGTCAACCCAGACAAGCAAGCGGGCTTAGGCTGGATTGATCAGGCACTTGAGCGAATCGGACAAAAACGTAAAATTTCAGTGTTTACTCGCCATTATCAGATGCCTGCATTATTGGCGCAAAATGTGGATCTGATTGCGACCCTTCCAACACGAATGGCGCGTTTGCAAGCACAAAATCCGCGTCTTGTGATAAAAGATCCACCGTTTTATATTCCAGAATTTGAATTAAAAATGGCATGGTGTCCGTTATTACATCATCATCCTGCACACCGCTGGTTACGCCAACTGATTCTTTTTGTTGCTCGACAAATGATCGAAGAAGAAAATCGTGAATTTATCACCAATAACTCACAGTTTTCTCATTACTAATTGAAATTTTTCTTAAATTCTTCTTTTTTCACGCTTATACTAATTTAAAACAGAGGTAGTCTGACTACCTCACTATTTTTATCTAAGTTTTCGCAAAATAACCAATACAACAGGTGAACTGTGAGTCTCTTTCAAAATGCCATCATCATCATGATGCTGATTGTTGCGGCTGGTTTTTTATCACTCACTGAAATTGCGCTAGCGGGCGCGCGCAAAGTCAAACTGAAAATCCTGGCCGAATCTGGTGATGAACGCGCCCAAAAGGTGTTGGATTTGCAGGCGCAATCTGCAGATTTCTTTGCCGCATCGCAAATAGGCTTAAATGCTGTTGCGATACTCGGGGGTATTTTAGGTGAGGCCGCATTTCGGCCATTTTTTGTCGAACTGATTGATCGCGTCTACAACGGCCCTTGGACCGAAACCATTGGCTTTAGCTTATCGTTTACCTTTGTTACCTCGTTATTTATTTTATTTGCCGACCTCATGCCAAAGCGCTTGGCCATGATTGCACCTGAAAAAATCGCGGTCAGTGTCATTGAACCTATTCAGATCTTTATTAAAGTCTGCAAGCCATTGGCGTGGCTGATTAATGCGATCGCGAATATGTTGTTCCGTTTATTTAAGGTCAATACCATTCGTGATGACAACATTACCTTCGATGACATTTCAGCAGTCATGGAAGCTGGTGCGCAGGCTGGTGTATTACAAAAACAAGAGCATCATTTTATTGAGAATGTTTTTGAGCTAGAAGAACGAACGGTTCCTTCGAGCATGACCACGCGTGAAAACATTGTGTATTTTACACTCGATGAGACCGATGAAAGCATTCGTCAAAAACTGGCTGAGTATCCGTATTCGAAGTTTTTGGTGTGTAATGCACATATCGATCAGGTGATTGGTTATGTAGATGCCAAAGATATTTTGGTGCGGATTTTGAAAAATCAATCTTTGATTCAACTCAAAGAAAATACCATCCGAACCGTTTTAACCATTCCCGATACACTCACCCTTTCTGAGGTACTTGATCGATTCCGATCGACCAAGGAAAAATTTGCGGTCGTTATCAATGAATACGCTTGGGTTGTTGGTGTCATTACCCTCAGTGATATCATGATTACTGTGATGGGTGATTGGGTCACTCCAATGGATGAAGAGCTACAAATTATTAAGCGCGATAATAATTCTTGGCTTATAGACGGTGGCACACCGATTGAAGATCTTAAACATGCGCTCGAGATCGATGAAATGCCTGATGAAGAAAATTATGAAACACTGGCAGGTTTTATGATGTATCAATTACGCAAAATCCCTCGCCCTGCCGATACAGTTGAATTTTCAGGATTCAAATTTGAGGTGGTCGATGTGGATCACTATAAAATTGACCAGTTGCTGGTCACGCGTATTCTTGAAAAACCAGAAGAGCATATTTTACTCGATCATTAATCTGGTTTCTAAGAAATCAAAAATGCCTCTTAAGTGAGGCATTTTTTATCATTCAAAGCGATCGCTTGTGATCTAGATGAATGTACCTGAATGTTTAATACAGTAGACACATTTCTCTAGATGTAGCAATTAAGCAAGTAATGCATCGATCAGTGCCTGATAATGAATCTGAATATCTTCAGCCAAAATTTTATATGCATTATCAAACTGAACCATTGGCCAGCCTTGTTTCCAAAATGGGAAAATATCGTGTAAATCTTTGGTCACAATACTGTCTTCACGCGTAATTGCTTGAGCAATTTGCGCCAAGACTTGTGCTGTTTGTGCACCATCTACGGCCATATAATCGATGCCACGTGCTTTTAAAATACGAATACGATCTTTTTTATACCGAATTTTTTTTGCTTGTGTAGAATTTAGGCCCAGTGCTAACGTTACAGCTTCTACAAATTTTTCTTCAAAGTTTTGATTTAAAGCCACAATTGCCTGTTTGTGTGCCTCTTGTCGCCCTGCCTTGCCCCCGTTACGAATAATCTCTTTCGCTTCGATATCTAGCTCGTCTTTTTTCATCGACTGTAAAATATCTAAAATTTCGATATCGCTTAAAGATTCATGAGACTGTTCTGTCATGGGAGTCCTTGGGAAAAATGAAAGATATATTGTCTCATAAAAGTCACTCTAAAACAGAATAAAACGAAAGGAAAAGCACAGTGTTTATTACGCCACTTTGTATATTCAATGCGCTTTTCAACGTCATATTTCACGTTGAAATATGAAAAATTCATCAATAGATTATGCGGCGTAGTGTATCGTTTTGAAATTTTTATATTTATCTTTGGTCAGAATATATCTTTTAAGCGCTCAAGTGATTTCTTTTGATAGGTTTAATCTATATCAGTGTACACGCGAGAAGTTGCGATGTTTTTGTTCAAAAAATGAAATAAGATGGATAAGCAGAATCATTCGAAATAATCAATGTTTTTGATCCTTTTACACGGATTCAGATAAAAACCGCACCAGTTGAGTGCAAAAATAATTTTAAAAATTACAGACTTATATTTTTTTTAAGACTTTAGTCGCATAGACACATTCTGCAATTGTACTTTTAAGAAAAATTAATGAATATACGCAAGTTCTAAAATTTTGAACAATTATATAAGTATTATTTTTTGGGCTAAGGATTGCGCACATGCTTACTTTTTTAGGTATCAGCATGATCATGTGTTTTATGTACTTGATCATGACAAAACGCCTCAGTGCAATGGTTGCACTTATTCTCATTCCTGTTTTGTTCGCACTCATCGGTTGGGGGCTGGGCTTTCATTTTGATAGTTTAAGCCACATTGAAATTACCAAATTAGGCGAAACCATGCTAGATGGTATCAAGAAACTCGCACCCACTGGTGTGATGTTACTTTTTGCCATCATGTATTTTGCATTGATGATCGATTCAGGTTTGTTTGACCCTTCAATCAAGTGGATTCTCAAAAAAGTAAAGGGCGATCCGCTTAAAATCACGCTTGGTACTGTTTTTCTGACCTTGACCGTTTCTCTAGATGGTGATGGATCGACCACCTATATGATTTGTGTTGCGGCCATGATGCCTCTTTATAAACGTATTGGCATGAATCCACTGGTGATGACGTGCTTAATGCTGCTTTGTAGTGGTGTGATGAATCTTACACCATGGGGCGGCCCAACAGCACGTGCTGCCAGTGCCTTGCAAGTCGATGCAAGTGCTGTCTTTATTCCAATGATCCCATCGATGGTCATAGCAGCAGCATGGTTATTTGCATTAGCCTATATGTATGGCAAATATGAACGTAAACGTTTGGGTGTAATTGAAATGGGTGATATCAGTCACGCAGACAATCTGACCATTTCAAAAGACCCAGAAGCACAGCGTCCACATCTTCGCTGGTTTAACGGAATTTTAACGATAGTTTTAATGGCAGCATTGGTCAAAGGTATTTTACCTATGGCTATTCTGTTCATGCTCGGTTTCTGTATTGCGCTTGTGGTCAACTATCCTGATCTTCAAATGCAGAAAAAACGTATCGCGATGCACGCAGATAGCGTATTGGCGGTTGTCGGGGTAATTTTTGCAGCAGGTGTTTTTACCGGTATTTTAACTGGTACAGGCATGGTTGAAGCAATGTCTAAAGGCTTTGTTGCTATTATTCCAGACAGCATGGGGCCTTATATGGCACCGATTACAGCCGTACTCAGTATGCCATTAACTTTCTTTATGTCTAACGATGCCTTCTATTTTGGTGTTCTTCCAATTTTGGCAGAGGCCGCAGGCCACTACGGCATTACACCAGTTGAAATTGCCCGTGCATCAATTGTTGGACAACCAATCCATTTACTTTCTCCGCTGGTTCCGTCTACCTATCTTCTTTGTGGTCTGGCTGCAGTTGAGTTTGCAGATCATCAGAAATTCACTTTGAAATGGGCATTTGTGACTTGCTGTGTACTTTTAGGTAGTGCTTTGGTATTTGGTGTATTTCCACTGGTGAGTCTGGTTTAATTTGATCTGGCTCCATAAAAAAACCTCCTGATCAGGAGGTTTTTTTTATGCGTTTTAAATTACAAACGAACTCGCTCAACCACTTGGTCAACGACTTCATCAAGTGAGGTTGCACTAACATCAGTGTCGATGGCGTCACTGACATTTGTCAATACAATAACACCCGTTTCACGTAACAAGCCAATCTGCTCAGCCGTTAAATCAGGCTTGGCAATTGCCACCACACCTTGTTGAATCAGCAAGCTTTCAAGCGCCTGAGATTGCGAAAGTACAGAAGCATCAATGCCGATCACAGCAGGCTTTTGCCCTAAACGCGCAGCTCGGTCTTCGGCAGTCACTGGTGTACTGTGTGCAGTCCACTCGACCGCTGCTTCGACCATACCCGCACCTACGGTGACGTTACTTAATCGGTCGATAAAAATAAACGAACCGGTATAACGCGAGTCTTGGTAACGATCAAACACTACAGCCGCATCGAACTCGACTGTTACATCGGCAATCCCGTTCAGTTCAAGCTCATCGACCTGAGAATGCTCAAGAGTATTCACATTCACACGATAATTAATCGCGGTGACTTTTGCAGGAACGGTTTGCGTACCAATTTTTACATTGTATAACTTACCTTTCACCAGTGGATGTTCATTCATCCATACCAGTGACGCGCGCACGCTACGTGAAATAAGTGGCTGTTCGCCTGCGCGAACCAACACATTACCACGTGAAATATCGATTTCATCGTTGAGTGTTAATGTGACCGCCTGACCAGCAAAAGCTCTGTCGAGGTTACCATCAAAGGTCACAATTTCTTTGACACTGGATTTTTTACCCGATGGCAAAGCAACAATTTCATCGCCTACATTAATTTCGCCTAACGCGATAGTACCAGCAAAGCCACGGAAATCGAGGTTTGGACGGTTCACATATTGCACTGGGAAACGGAACTCGTGCTTGTTCGACTCACGCTTGATTTCGACCGATTCAAGAATGCTCATCAAGGTTTGGCCGTTGTACCACGGTGTGCTGGCCGATGGGTTAACCACGTTGTCACCGTTTAATGCCGAGATCGGAACAAACTGGATATTTTCAGGACGACGATTGCCAAGCTGATTGACGAAAGCATCGTATTCCACCTGAATTTCATTGAAGCGTGCTTCAGAAAACTCGACCAAATCCATTTTGTTGATAGCCACAATAATATTGCGAATCCCCAAAAGGCTTGCAATAAAACTATGACGACGTGTCTGGGTTTGTACACCATAACGCGCATCAATCAAGATAATCGCAAGATCGGCTGTCGATGCACCTGTTGCCATGTTACGTGTATATTGCTCGTGCCCTGGGGTATCTGCAATGATGAACTTACGTTTTTCTGTCGAGAAATAACGGTACGCGACATCAATGGTAATTCCCTGCTCACGCTCGGCCTGCAAACCATCTACAAGCAAAGCCAAATCTGGCGCATCACCGGTGGTTCCCACTTTCTTACTATCGCGGGTTACTGCTTGTAATTGATCTTCATAGATCAATTTTGAATCGTAAAGCAAACGACCAATGAGGGTACTTTTACCGTCATCGACGTTACCGCAGGTTAAAAAACGCAATAAATCTTTTTGTTCGTGTTGCTTTAAATAAGCCAGAATATCTTGGCTAATAAGATCTGATTGATGAGACATTGCTCAAACTCCACACATTCTGAAATCTAGTTGCTTAGCAACGCTTAGAAATAACCTTCCTGCTTTTTCTTTTCCATCGAGCCGGCTTCATCATGGTCGATCATACGACCCTGACGCTCCGAACTGGTGGCCAAAAGCATCTCTTGGATAATCTCAGGCAATGTGTCTGCCTCAGACTCAACCGCGCCTGTAAGCGGGTAACAACCCAGCGTACGGAAACGCACTGATTTCATTTGCGGAACTTCACCTTCTTTCAGACGCATACGTTCATCGTCTACCATAATCAGTGTGCCACTGCGTTCAACCACAGGACGAACTGCCGAGAAATAAAGTGGCACGATGTCGATATTTTCGAGGTAAATGTATTGCCAGATGTCTAGCTCGGTCCAGTTCGATAACGGGAACACACGAATACTTTCGCCCTTGTTCACTTTACCGTTGTACAAGTTCCATAGTTCTGGACGCTGATTTTTTGGATCCCAACGATGTTTGCTGTCACGGAACGAATAGACACGCTCTTTAGCACGTGATTTTTCTTCGTCGCGACGCGCACCACCAAAAGCAGCATCGAACTGATATTTGTCCAGCGCTTGCTTTAAGGCTTGGGTTTTCATGATATCGGTATATTTCGAGCTGCCCTGATCGAACGGATTGATTCCCGCTTCACGGCCTTCCTTGTTTTGATGCACGATCAAATCAAAGCCATGTGTTTTGGCCATGTTGTCACGAAACGCGATCATGTCTTTGAATTTCCATCCAGTATCGACATGCAATAGCGGAAACGGTAATTTTGCAGGGTAAAAAGCTTTGAGCGCCAGATGCAGCATTACCGCAGAGTCTTTACCAATCGAGTAAAGCATTACCGGATTTTCAAATTCGGCAGCAACTTCGCGAATAATATGAATACTTTCAGCTTCAAGCTGCTTGAGATGGGTTAATCTATCTTCAGTCATGAGCACCACCTTTCCAGTCCGATTTATTCATCACGTCGCATAGTAGTTTTTCGCCACTACTTGCGCCACCATATGGAGGAACGAGTGCCATAACAACTCCAGTTTATAAATATCAACAGAACCAACCAGATTGGCTTTATGCTAGATCTGGGAATAGATATTCATTATAGTGATGTAAAAAGCTTTTGCTTTGCATGTTTTTTCATAAACATATCTAAATTCATCATATACAACATGCAATTTTGAGCTTAAACCACTATGCAGATTAAAAAAACCTATTATGCCGTAGCCCTATTCTGCTGCCTACCCGATTTTATTGATAAGCATATCAGCATGAGACATATTTCAGCTTTAAACGAGAAGTTATGACAACAAAAATTATGCTTGAGATCATGGTGATTGGTTTAAAAAAATAAAACCCCGAGCTACACAATATTTATGCAGCGTCACACAAAAGATACAGCGCCAGATTTAAATTAATCATAAGCTTAATTTTAGCTGAAATCTTTGCTGTATAAATGTAACCAATAATCATTTCATTTTTCAAACCCGCTAATATGCAAAGTGAAAACAAGATCACTCAAGGATTTCACCGTTCATGAAAAATACATTGAAAACAACACTTTTAGTTATTGCTGGTTCAGTCATGAGTGTTTCTGCTTGGGCAGAATTCAAACAAGCACCTTTGCCATATGCGACCAATGCGCTACAACCTGCTATTGATCAGCAAACCATGGAGCTACATTACGGCAAGCACCATAAAGCGTATGTAGACAACTTAAATGCTCAAATCAAAACCTACCCAGAACTGGATAAAATGGATCCGGTTCAGTTACAAAAGCAAATTTCAAAATACAATACGGCGGTACGTAATAATGGTGGCGGACATTTTAATCACACCTTTTTTTGGGAGAGCCTTGCACCTGCCAATAAAACAGGACAACCCAGTGCGGCTTTAACCAAACAGATCACTCAAGATTTTGGCTCTATGGACGCCTTCAAACAAAAATTCAATGAAGCTGCAACCGGACGTTTTGGATCAGGCTGGGCATGGCTGATTGTGAGCCCAGAAGGAAAGCTTGCGATTACATCGACACCAAATCAGGACAATCCATTGATGGATCTGGCCGAAACCAAGGGTCAACCTTTATTAGGACTTGACGTATGGGAACATGCCTATTACTTGAAATACCAAAACCGACGTGCCGACTATATTAAAGCGTTTTGGTCTGTGGTGAACTGGAATAAAGTGAATGAACGCTATATGCAAGCCATGAAAAAATAAGTTGAAAAAAAAGAGTTTCTACAAAGAAACTCTTTTTTTTGCTACGCAGAAAAACGCTTAGGCATCTTTACGGCGCATATGCGGGAACAATAAGACGTCACGGATACTTGGTGCATTGGCAAACAACATCACCAAACGATCAATACCGATTCCCTGACCTGCGGTTGGCGGTAAACCATATTCAAGTGCTTCAATAAAGTCTGCATCGTAATGCATCGCTTCATCATCACCCGCGTCTTTTTCTGCAACTTGTGCCAAGAAACGCTCTGCCTGATCAATTGGATCATTTAACTCAGAGAAACCATTCGCCAGCTCACGCCCCCCGATAAAGAACTCGAAGCGGTCTGTAATATGCGGATTATCATCATTACGACGAGCCAAAGGCGACGTTTCAGCTGGATATTCGGTAATAAAGGTTGGCTGACGCAACTGTGTTTCCACTGTTTCTTCAAACACAATTGTTTGCAATTTACCTAAACCAAAACTTGGCTTCACCTGTTCTTTTAACTCGTCTTTTACAAACTGAGCCAAGAACTCGCGATCCCCAACATTTTCAGCTGTGAATTGTGGATTGTGCTCCAAAATCGCATCAAACATTGAAATCTTTTTAAACGGACCTTTAAAGCTAAACACTTCTTCGCCATACGGCACATCGGTGCTACCCAAAATATCCAGCGCCAGTTTTTCCAGCATGTTTTCGGTTAATTGCATCAGGTCTTTATAGTCTGCATAAGCCTGATAAAACTCGATCATGGTAAATTCAGGATTATGACGCGTCGAAACTCCTTCGTTACGGAAGTTACGGTTAATTTCAAACACACGCTCGAATCCACCCACCACCAAACGTTTTAAATACAGCTCTGGTGCAATACGTAAATAAAGCTCCATATCGAGTGCATTGTGATGCGTAACAAAAGGTTGTGCTGAAGCGCCACCCGGAATTACATGCATCATTGGCGTTTCGACTTCCATAAAACGCTCATTGGTTAAGAAGGCACGAATGCCTGCAACCACTTTGGCACGGATTTCAAAGGTCTTACGCGTTTCTTCATTGACAATCAGGTCGAGATAACGCTTGCGATATTTCGCTTCGGTATCGGTCAGACCGTGAAATTTGTCTGGTAACGGACGAAGTGACTTGGTCAATAGCTCAAAACCTTCAAGGTGAACATACAAATCACCTTTACCAGAACGACCAATATAACCTTCAGCTGCAATAATATCGCCAAGATCAAGGTTGCTCTTAATGGTATCTAAGGTTTCTTGCGGCAAGCCTTTGCGGTCGACATAAAGCTGGATACGACCCGTCATATCCTGAATCACCATGAACGAGCCACGATTGAGCATGACACGACCCGCAACTTTAACGTAGGTCTTTTCGGCGCCTTCAATCTGCGCTTTGTCTAAATCTTTAAACTGTTCTTGCAAGTCAGCCGCATAGTGCTCACGTTTGAAAGTATTTGGCCAGACACTTTTGCCAGATGCCTTGGCATTGTCTTGAATCTGTTTTAACTTGGCATGACGCTGTGCAATTAAATCGTTTTCGGAAATAATAGGTTCGGAAGTCGATTGAACGTTTGGTTGCGTCATCTCTGCCTCGATAAGATAAAAAAATGAAGTCGTATAGCTTAACAGAACTCGTTACAATTTCGTATGTCTTCTTTACGCCCGCACATGAAAAAAGTTATTTCCGCTTACATTTTTGTTGAAAAATCGCGTAAATCTTAGACCAAACGCTAAGATAAATTTGAAACATCACTCGGTAAACTAATGATTATTCGATCAGGTCTGGATAGATCCAATGCCTTGAAATCTCTTTCGTTAGCATGAGTCTATATAATCATAATGATGTTACCGCGTTTAAAAATTTTATTTATGCATGGCCTAGATTCTTCGCGTGAATCGACAAAATTCCATGCTATTCAAAGTGACAATAAGTTCTGTATTACGATTGACTACCGTAACCTGAGCTATGAAACTGTTGCGGACTTTTATCAGAACATCGTACTGACCATCAAGCCTGACGTATTGGTCGGACATAATTTGGGCGGCTACTGGGCCTTAAAACTGTCTTCGCAGTTTAAGCTTCCTGCAATTGTGGCCAATCCGAGCATTGCGCCGAGCTTTCGTGAAGATTATCCAGCGCTGGCCTTACAAGAACTCGATAACGACAATCCCAAAATTGCCTATTTAGAGCTTGGAGATGAAACGCTCGACATGTATGAAATTAAAAATTTGCTCGAAGATTATATGTTGGTCGATGCCATTGAAGGCGGACATCATCGTTTAGAACATCCAGCGAAACTCAACACGCTCATTGAACATATTAAAAACGAGTATTTCCAGCCTTTACGCTAAAGAAATAGATAAACGTAACGAATAAAAACCAAACAAATCCGCCTGATAAAAGCTGGAATTGCCCAAATAACATCAGTTTTGTCCTGATCAGCCATTTTACTTTTATTATGAAAGATTAAACTCGTGTATTCACTTTACTTAGATGTCGAACTGCGCAAGAATCTAAGCCAATATGAACACCGGTAATGTTTATATTCAAAGTCATGATTAGATCATATGGAATTGTTTTACTGAAAGGCAGCTGACGCGAACTTATCAGGTTGGAGAATCAAATGAAAAAATATCAATGCATCGTTTGTGGGTGGATTTACGACGAAGCTGAAGGCTGGCCACAAGACGGCATTGCACCAGGTACCAAGTGGGATGACATTCCTGACGACTGGACCTGCCCAGACTGCGGCGTTTCAAAAGCCGATTTTGAAATGATCGAAGTTTGATTATTTATTTTAAAAGACCATGTCCGTTTACATGGTCTTTTTGATTGAATCTGTTTTATTAAGTTTTGGAGAAAAAGAATGCATCCTATCGTCATCATTGGATCAGGCATGGCGGGTTATACCCTTGCTCGTGAGTTTCGCAAGTTAAATCCTGAACAGGCATTGGTCATGATTAGTGCGGATGATGCAGTCAATTACGCCAAACCAACCTTATCGAATGCCTTAGCAGGTAACAAGGCACCTGAGCAAATTCCGTTAGGTGATGCAGCGAAAATGAGTGCTCAGCTTTCGATGGACATTTTGTCCGATACCGTTGTAACAGCCATAGATCCAGATCAACATGAACTGACTTTAGAACACAACGGACAAACACGCCAACAACCCTATTCCAAACTGATCTTAGCCGTAGGTGCCAATCCAATCCGTCTGGCGATTGGTGGTGATGCAAGCGATGATATTCATGTGGTCAATTCATTGATTGATTACCGGGCTTTTCGAGAACGCCTTGCACAGCGTGATGATAAACGTGTGGTCATTTTAGGTGCAGGACTCATTGGCTGTGAGTTTGCCAATGACTTACAGCATACGGGGCATCACGTTACCGTGATTGATCTTTCTGCACGTCCATTGGGCCGTTTGTTACCTGCACATGTAGCTGAAGCATTTCAGAGTAAGCTTGAAGCGAGCGGTATTCAGTTTGTTCTTTCGACCACCGTCGAGAAAGTTTCAAAAACGAATGACAATCAAGACTATGTGGTAACTCTCGCCAATGGACAAACGTTGCTTGCCGACGTTGTACTTTCCGCAATTGGTTTACAGCCCAATATCGATTTAGCCAAACAGGCGGGAGTGACCACTAGCCGTGGCATCTTGACCAACAGTTTGCTTGAGACCAATCAAACGGATATTTATGCCATTGGAGACTGTGCTGAGGTCAATGGGACGCTCTTGCCTTATGTCATGCCGATTATGCAACAAGCACGCGCACTGGCCAAAACCCTCAACGGCGAGACCACGCAAGTGCATTATCCAGCCATGCCTGTGGCGGTGAAAACACCAGCTGCACCGCTAACCGTTTTACCTGCGCCAGTCGACGTAGACGTGAATTGGGAAACTGAAACCTTTGAAGACGGTATGCTCGCTAAAGCGGTGGATAGCTCAGAAACGTTACGTGGTTTTGTTCTGCTTGGAGCAACTGCTGGTAAACAACGCCTAAGCTTAACCAAATTGGTACCTGACTTAATGCCTGCACAGGCTTAGATTTTTATTATCAGGGCATTCAGGGGAATGTCCTTTCTTTACGGAAATAAACATGAATCGTGCTTTGCAGTTTAGCGCTTCGCCGTATACCGCCTTTATGCATGAAACCAAAGTCAAACTCAGTAACGACTTGGAATTGCATGTTGAGGTGGGTGGTAATCCGGCTCATCCTCCCCTACTGTTAATCATGGGCTTAGGCGCCCAGATGCTATTCTGGCCCGATTTTTTCTGTAAATCCCTTATCGATCAGGGCTTTTACGTGATTCGCTTTGACAACCGAGATATTGGTCTGTCCTCTAAAATTCGCAATAAAGGCAAACGGCTAAACACCCTTAAGCTCATGGGACGTTTTGCACTCGGGCTTGAAAATCAAGGTGCACCTTACACTTTATATGATATGGCTGAAGATGTTGCCCTGCTTATCGAAGCCATGCATCTAGATCGGGTGCATGTGGTCGGCGCATCGATGGGTGGCATGATTGCACAGATTTTATCTGCCAAATATCCTGAGAAAGTTGAAAAGTTGGTCCTGATGTTTACCAGCAATAATCAACCTCTGTTACCGCCTCCATTTCCAAAACAACTATTTAGTCTAATTGGTAAGCCCAAAAGCACCGATGAAGATGGTATTATTAATCATAGTCTGAGATTATTCGAAATTATTGGATCACCGGGATATGTGAATCAGGTCGAAGCAATACAGACTGCGCGTAAACTGTATCAACGAAGTTATCACCCTGCGGGTGTACTTCAACAGTTTTTAGCAATATTATGTACGGGGTCCTTACTACAACTGGACAAACAGATTACTCAGCCCACCCTTGTGGTACACGGCTCGAAAGATCGGTTGTTACCTCCTAGTCATGGTAAGGCTGTTGCAAAAGCAATTAAAGGCGCTAAGTTTGAATTAATTGATGGAATGGGACACGATATTCCGCCCCATTTTATCCCTCAGCTTAGTCATTTAATTGCGAATCACTTTAGATCATAAGCATTAGGACATTATGGCTGCATTACCCTCCCTAAGACAGCTGTCATATTTAGTAACACTGTCGGAAACATTGCACTTCACTGAAGCAGCACGCCGCTCGTTTGTCACTCAATCGACACTGTCTGGCGGCATCATGGAATTAGAACGCTTGCTTGGTGGCGTACTGGTTGAACGAGATCGTCAAAACGTGCGTTTAACACCTTTAGGGGAACAAGTCGTTGCACGCGCCCGAGTCCTGTTAGCAGATGCTCAAGATCTGATGCGACTGAGCCGTGAAATGAGTGAACCGCTGACTGGTGATCTTCATCTTGGTATTATTCCAACGATTGCACCTTTTATCTTGACTCAACTACTTGAAGAAGTGCATAAGCAACTGCCAAAAATTCAGTTGCATCTGCACGAAGCACAAAGTGAAAAAATTGTTGAACGTCTTGAACACGGCAATTTGGACATGGTGGTGCTGGCACTACCGTTCGATACGCGTGGACTCAAAGTTGTCGATATTGCCAAAGAAAACCTGTTCTTGGTCTGCAACAAACACGATAAGCATGCATCTTCGGCGCAGTCTCTCGATGACCTCGATTTATCACGTTTGATGCTGCTCGAAGAAGGTCATTGCTTACGTGATCATGCACTCAGTGCTTGTCCGGTTGGTGAACGTAAAAATGACAATCGCTTAAAAGCCAGTTCACTTCCTACACTCGTAGAAATGGTGTCTTCAAATCTTGGCTTTACGTTATTGCCAGAAATTGCAATCAATACGCATATGCTCAAGTTTAACGATGACTTGATGGTGAAAGAAATTGAAAATGCACCAAGTCGTGTTCTTGCATTGATTACACGTAAGAGCACACCGCTTCAAAGCGAATTTGATGTGATTTTAGATATCTTAAAACGTATCACATCGTCATTAAGGGATTAATACACCCAGTTAAAATAAAAAAGGAGCCCGTTTAAGGCTCCTTTTTTTTATGAGAGATTAATTAAGCAAATAGTGAAATCAGGGTTTGTTGGGCATTATGCAGTTCTTCCCCTTCTTTTGCCTGTACGCGTATCCATGTCCCATCTCCTTGAAGTAACCATGCTTGCTGATTATCTTTGAGGTAATTAACCAGACCTTGCTGATAAATTCGCTTTTTCAGCGCTGGATCTTCAATCGGGAAACATGCTTCAACACGATTAAATAAATTACGATCCATCCAGTCTGCACTTGAACAGTAAATTCGGGCATCACCATTATTGCTAAAGTAATACACGCGGGTATGCTCAAGGAAACGGCCTACAATTGAACGCACACGGATATTTTCCGACAGCCCCGGTAAACCTGGACGTAAACAGCAAATCGAACGAATAATTAAATCGATCTGTACGCCTGCTTGTGATGCTTCATACAATTTATTGATCAGCTGCATTTCGGTCAGTGCATTGACCTTGACAATAATCTGCGCCGGCTTACCTGCCTTGGCATTGGCAATTTCATCGTCAATATAATTGAGGAGTTGAGCGTGTAAGGTAAAAGGTGCATGCAACAACTTTTTCAGTTTGGCCATTTTACCCATACCAGTGAGTTCCTGAAAAATGCGATGTACATCTTCACACAACTCTTTGTCTGTGGTCATGAGGCCATAGTCGGTATAAATCCGTGCATTACCAGCATGGTAGTTCCCCGTGCCTAAGTGCACATAACGTACCAGCTTGTTATTTTCACGGCGTACCACCAGAATCATTTTGGCATGGGTTTTATAACCAACAATGCCATATACCACCACTGCACCGGCTTCTTGCAACACATTTGCCACTGCAATATTTGACTCTTCGTCAAAGCGCGCACGCAATTCGATCACTGCCGTTACTTCTTTACCGTTACGCGCTGCTTCAACCAGCACTTGAACAATTTCTGAATCGGGACCACTACGATAAAGGGTTTGCTTAATTGCCAAGACCTGTGGATCACGCGCAGCTTCACGCAATAAATTAATTACAGGTGCAAACGATTCAAACGGATGATGCAGTAAAATGTCCTGTTTTTGCATGGCAGCAAAAACATTCTCAGACTTTTTAAGCACCTTTGGAATAACAGGTGTGTGCGAGTCATAACGCAAATGTGGACGTTTGAAGTTTGACAATAAACGGGCCAAATTGACTGGACCTTCCACCTTATAAAGCTGATCTTCATCCAGATCAAATTCTTCGAGCAGATAGTTATAAATATGTTTTGGACAGTTTTCTGTTACTTCTAAACGTACGGCTCGACCAAAGCGGCGGGAACTCAGCTCACCTTTTAGTGCTTTAGCCAAATCTTCAACATCTTCATTGAGTGCCAAATCTGCATTTCGTGTGACACGGAATTGATAACAGCCCGTTGCGGTCATACCCGGAAACAGATCAGACACATGTTCATGGATAATAGCAGACAACATCACATGATGTTCTTTACCTCCTGTAAGCTCGTCGGGTAAACGAACTACACGCGGTAGTGAACGCGGCGCCGGTACAACTGCTAAGTCAATTTGACGGCCAAAAGCATCTTTACCTTCGAGCGTAATTACAAAGTTAAGGCTTTTATTGACCAAACGCGGAAATGGATGTGCAGGGTCTAAGCTGATTGGGGTGAGTACTGGCGCAACCTGCTCTTGAAAATATTTTTTCACCCATGCCGATTGTGCAGGGGTAAGTTCGCCACGGCGCAAGAAACAGATATCTTCGTCACGTAGTTTTGGCAATATTTCTTCATTTAAGATACGGTATTGACGCTCAATCGCGGCATGTGCTGTTTGTGAAATTTGCTCGAGTACCTGTTTAGGCGTCAGACCATCGGGGCTTCGGCTTTCGTTACCCAAATCTAGCTGCTCTAGAATACCGGCCACACGAATTTCAAAAAACTCGTCAAGATTTCGTGAAAAAATCAGTAAAAAATTCATGCGCTCGAGCAAAGGATGGAGCGGATCAACCGCCTGCTCTAAAACCCGAAGATGAAAATCTAAAATGGATAATTCACGATTAATATATCGATCGTTGTAAGTATATTCTACTGGTGTCGTTGTTATCGCAGTATTCATGCGCCAACCCTATCTACAAAAGCTTCGTGATTGAATTAGTATGCTTCAAAATTATTTCAATTACATAAAAAAACGCACTAAAAGTACGTTTTTTATATTCATTACACATCTCGATTCTTAAGGAATTTGACTGTAGCGCATATATTTTAGTGTAAAGCGCTGTTTAAAACGAAATTTGGCATCGTTTCGGTTGTTTTGATAGTACTTTGGATTGGGTAGTAAGGCAGCCAAAAACGCAGCTTGTTCTCGGCTTAAGTTTTTAGCACTGCGGTTAAAGTAATATTGAGATGCCGCCTCTACACCATAAATATGTTCACCAAATTCAACCGAGTTCATATACACTTCTAAAATACGCTGCTTCGACCACATTCGCTCCATCATCCAAGTCGCAATCGCTTCTTGGCCCTTGCGCAAAAAAGAACGCTGATTGAATAAAAATAGATTCTTGGCCAACTGCTGCGAGATAGTCGATCCACCATTGACCACTTCACCTGATTTTTCATTTTTTTCCAAAGCGTACTGAATACCATCCCAGTCAAAACCATGATGCTGCAAAAACTTGCCATCTTCGGCAGCCACTACTGCTCGCTTGAAATTATTACTAATATTGTCGTAGTCACGCCAATGGTGTTGAAGCGGTTTAGAGGGCTCTGACCACGATGCAATGCGCATAAACATGCTGGTATTGACAGGCTGCGTGCGCCACCATACTAAACTTGCAAAAATCCAAAGTTGAACCAGAAGTACAACACTGACAAGTGCCAAAATAACACGTACAAAAAAACGTTTCATGTCAGCGCTTTTCTCCAGAGAGTTTGTAGTTTCATGCTAAGCTACTTTATCGCTCTTATTGAATGATTACAAAAGCATAGCATGACTGATCTAAGACCACCTCAGATGAATCGTAAACTTGACCTCTACAGTTGGTGGATTACAGCTGTACTGATCATGATAAACGTGGGTTTATTTGTCTGGCAGATCATGCATGGCGTAGATGCCAGTAACCCGACCACATCCGATGCCATTTACTGGGGAGCCGATTTTGCGCCGCTCACCTATCTTGAGCAACCGGCTCGTCTGTTTACCAGCATGTTTTTTCATTTTGGCTTGATTCATCTCATGCTGAACATGTGGGCATTGTATGTGTTTGGCAACATTGCCGAACAACTACTCGGACGCGGGTATTATCTGGGCCTGTATATTCTGGCCGGCCTAGCCGGGAGTCTGCTCAGTGGTTATATCGCCATTCGTGACAGTTATGCACTACTTGAAAACTTTGATCCAAGTTTACTGCCCCATGTGGGAGCCGGTGCCTCTGGCGCGGTGATGGGGCTTGGCGGCGCACTCACAATACTGGCAATATTACCTGCATTGCCGAGGCAACGTTTTATTCTCGACAAAAAAGCGTTGTTGATCATTATGGCGATTAACTTGGCCTTTGGTTTCATGGCAACCGGCATCAATAACGCTGCGCATATTGGGGGGATGCTCATGGGCGCATTACTGGCACTGATCTGGTATGTGGGGCAGCGCTTCGCCGTGAGCACAGTGGCAAAACTTGTCGGCTTAGCCACGGGGAGTGTATTGTGCTATTTAGCTTATCAATACTGTCTCAGTTTGTTGGCGCCTATTTTAGAACTGTGGCAACACATTCTGATGCAAATGAAAAGCCAGCTTAATCTATAAGCTGGCCCATTGAATCAAGATTGATTCAGCTCTCTTAGACTTTGCAGTGGCGGAATGTCACATAAATAACTGAGACGATAACGCCCAATCAGGGCACAGACCACCATCATTGTGAGTGGTAAAATCAACCAGATTTCAGGATGCCACTGAACTGCAATGTTCATCTTGTAACTGGCAACCGCACTAATCACTTCTGCAAATAAACATGCGACAATCCCAGACAACAAACCCATTAATCCGACTTCAAGCATCAGCAATTGTTTGAGCTTGCTTTTGGCAATACCAAACGAACGTAACACAGCCACTTCCTGACGCCGCTCATCCATTAAAAGATTCAAACACGCAATTAACACCAATAAGCCCGAAATACCGACCAATACGGCAAGTACAGTAATAATTTGCACCAAAACACCGACCAGTCGTTTGACTTCTTCCAAGATCAAGCTGACATCGATAAAGACGGTATTGCTAAATTGCTGAATAAGCCCTACCAGTTTGGCTTTGTCTTGCGGGGGAACATAAAAACTCCCTAAATAACTGCCTGAATTCTCATCGATGGTCGATGGTGAGAAAATAAAGAAGAAATTCGGGCTGAAACTTTCCCACTCCACGGTTCTTAGGTTAATCACTCGGGCAGACAACGGACCTTCAGGCAATTGAAAGGTCAGTTTATCGCCAATTTTAATCCCCAGCTCTTCGGCCAGTTTAGCCTCTACCGACACTTGATTGACTTGATTAAAGCGCGTTACCCCTGAAACAATTTTATTATCGTTTGGGAATGTGCGTGATTGAGTTAAATTCAGTTCACGGCGCAGTGCATTGTTTTGTTGGACTTGTTCGGGCGTAAAGGCGCGATCGTTTTTAGCCACCAGTCGACCACGGATATTCGGGTATAGCGGCGTGCTTTTCCAACCGTTTTGGGTTAATTGCTGTTGCAGCTGCGGCATGTCGAATGGCGGTAAACCATAAACAAATTGATTAGGCGTCCCTTCAGGCAATTGTTCTTGCCAGCGCTCAAGCAAATCGACCCGTAAGACACTCAGCACCGTAATCAGACTGATTCCTAACGCCAAAGCAGTAATTTGGATTGCACTCTGATGCGGTAAGCGCACATAGGCTGAAAGTCCGTTTTTAAGGCCTTTGATGAACTTAAGTACACTCCAGACCACCCCATACAGCAACAAACTTAAGAGTAAAATTGCAGCAAGCATAAGTGCGCTCAGTTGAAGGTTATCACTCAACACCAGACTGAACACAATTAGACTAATGATACCGGCAAGAAACATCAGCGCCAGTGAGCGCTTAGACCGAACTTCCTGACGAATCACCCGAATTGGCGGCGTATTTAACAGCTCCCACACACTCGGTAAGATAAATCCGAACAAAACCACCATGCTGGTAAAGATGGCCGTTGGTAATGGGCCAATCCAGATATCCCAGACTGAAAAATTCAGTTGTAACTGCGGCATTAACTGGAGCATGAGTTGCAGTAGTCCAAAGCCTAAACCGACACCTATTGCACTGCCCAGTACAATTGAAATGAAGCTTACAATCGCGAGCAGCCCCATATAAGCCCATAAAACCTGTGCCTTGCTGGCACCCAAGCATCGAATCAACGCGATGTGGTCTTGGTTTTGCTGTACATAGCGCTGACTGGTCAGGGCAATGGCAATCCCGCAGAGTAGAATGGTTAAAATATTTGCCAGTTGCAAAAAGGTGTCTAGATTTTCAATCGGTTTGACCAAACGAGTATTACCTTGCGTGGCATCACGTAGACGCAAGGTGGTTGCACTTTCAGAATCTGCTTGCTGTGCACTGCTGCTGTCCGTTTGTTGCAGACGCTTAAATTCATCTGCAAAGCGTTTGGTCTGATCTGGGCGGCCTGCAAGGAGCAACCGGTATTCGATCCGACTACCCACCTGAATGGCATTGGTTTTCGCGACATCATTCTGATTGATGATCACAGTCGGAGAAAAACCAGAAAAACCCAGCTCCTGATTGGAATCATGCGCAATGACACCTGCCACACGGAATTGACCATCGGCAATATAAACCGTGTCGTTCAGCTTCACTTTCAGCAATTCCATAGCCCGTGTGCTCAGCCAGATCTCCCCTATTGCTGGCGTTTTTTGTGCCGGCTGAATACGCAGTTCACCTCGTAATGGAAAGGCCGAATCAATTGCTTTTACATTGACCATCACAAAGTTTTGCTCGGTGCGTGCCATTGAACTAAACAGCGTGACACGCGATTGTTTGAGTCCATCTTGTGTCGCACGCTGTGACCACTGGTTTGATAAAGGGTCTTGATCGGAAAGCACCAGATCGGCCGCCAGCATTTGCGCAGCTTGTAGATTGACGGCTTGTTTGACCTGATTGTTACTAAATTTTAAAGCAGTGGTTGCGCTGATCGCCAACGATAAGGCAATGATCAATAAATAAAGCCCGCCCGTTCGTAAACTTTGCAACAATAACGGTTTTAAAAGTGAACTCATACATGCTCCACCTTTGCCAGTTCTTCATTGATACGTCCATCGACCAGATTAAAATGCCGCTGACATTGACTGGCCAGTTTTTGATCGTGCGTCACCAACACCAATGTAGTCCCGAGCTCCTGATTCAGTTTAAACAATAAACGTTCAATCTCTTTTGCGGTTTGGCCATCTAGATTGCCTGTAGGTTCATCGGCAAATACCAGTTTTGGCTCGGCGATGAGTGCACGTGCAATGGCAACGCGCTGCTGTTCCCCGCCAGAAAGAACTTTAGGTGTTTGCTCAACTTGACGCTCAAGCCCCACGCGTGCAAGCCATTCTCGTGCTTTCATCTCGGCATCTTTAAAGTGAAATGATGCCTGTAAGCGTAGCGGTAGCATCACATTTTCAAGTGCGCTCAAATGCGGCAGAAGCTGAAAAGACTGAAAAACAAAGCCAATATGCTCTAATCTTAAAGTCGCACGCTGCTCTTCCGACATTCCATGTACTGCCTGACCACACACCCATAGCTCACCCGAAGAAGGTCTATCTAGGGTTGCCAGCACTCCCAATAAAGTAGATTTTCCAGAGCCAGAACGACCTGTAATTGCTACCTGTTCCCCAGCAAAAATTTCCAAATTGATCTGATCTAAAATCGTTAACTGATTGTTATTAAATTGCACAGATTGTGTCAGGTGATGGGCAGAAATTATTGGTTGTGGCATGATGGTCAGTATCCCCTCTGGTGAAAGCATCGACGACTTACTATGCAACTGTATAACATGTTTTTAAACGGAAAATGGACAAAATGGTTAATTATTGGTTCATTTAGCATCATGCCATTTGCGGTTTCAGCTAAAACGATTTTAGTAGTCGGTGATAGTTTGAGTGCAGGTTATGGCATCAATCCTGAACAGGGCTGGGTTGCACTTTTACAAAAGCGTCTCGATCGGGACGATCCTAAACAGCATAAAGTCATTAACGCCAGTGTGAGTGGAGAAACCACCAGCGGCGCACTCGCACGACTACCCAAATTGCTGCAAACCTACAAACCGCAAGTTATGGTTGTTGAGCTAGGTGGCAACGATGCACTTCGCGGCCAACCCCCTCAGTTGATTCGTGCGAATCTTGAAAAACTGGTTCAGCAAGGTCAAGCTGCTCAAGCCAAAGTTGTTTTATTTGGAATGAAAATTCCACCGAATTACGGCAGTGCATACAGTCAGGCATTTGAAAATAATTATAAAGTGGTCAGTCAAAAGTATAAGGTCAAACTTTTGCCATTTTTTCTTGAAGGGGTTGCAGGCAATAAAACGTTAATGCAAAAAGATCAGATTCATCCAAATGCCAAAGCGCAGTCTATTTTACTCAAAACGGCATATCCATACGTAAAAGGCGCCTTATAAGACGCCTTTTGCCCAACCGTCTGCCGACGTATCAGGACTTAGAAATCAAAAAAATTAACTTCACCTGTCTCAAGTGAGTATTCTGCACCCACGACAATCATTTTGCCTTTGGCAATCAAGCTTTCAAGTACAGCAGAACCGTGTCTTAATTGATTGACCGATGCAAATACATTTGAACGAATGGCATGCATACAAAGTTTATTGTGATCGTGTTTTAAATCAGTTTGCAGCAAAATTTCAACTGATGGACGTACACGATTCACAATAGACATCAGGTTGTCAGAAGGTGGATTTTCTGGATTGAGCAAAGTATCTACCGTGGCTTGTATCGCACCACAATGACTATGACCGAGTACCACAACCACTGCACAATCATATCGTTCAGCAGCAAATTCAACACTACCTACTTGCGATGGTGCAACAACGTTACCTGCCACACGAATCACGAACAAATCACCTAAGCCTTGGTCGAAAACCATTTCAGCCGGTACACGTGAATCTGAACAGCCTAAAATAATCGCAAAAGGGTTTTGGCCTTCTGCCATTTCTGCACGCTCTTGATGGCTCACGAGAGTATGATTGGTGGTTTCACCTTTCATAAATCTCTGATTTCCAGCTTTTAGACGATCCAATGCTTCTTGTGCGGTTAACATTTTGTTCTACCATCCAACTAAAAATTTAGATAAGTTTAATCAGCTCCTTATAGAAAGTCACTGACAAAATCTCAACTCTTACAACAAATTTATATATTGTTATTTTGCAATCAATATAGTTCTAACCAAATGAATTTAAATCACTTTTTATATGATTGATATTTTAATTTGTGTATTTGAAATAGATAAATCATTTGCCATATTCCATAAAAAGGGTCATTTCAAATTGTGCGGATATCTTTTAGTATGAAGGCATTCTTTTCAAATTAAGCTGAACATGCAAAAACACCCAGTGATTGAACAATTGATTGACGCACATCTGGCATTTTTACAACACGAGTTTTCTGCACCCGAGACCATTCAAGCAGAGTTTTCAAGCTTCTATCATTGGTTCAAACAACAGCAGCTTCAGCACATCTGGTCATTTGAACAGATTCAGCAGTTGATTGAAAAACAAATTTTAAATACCCCTGCAACGGCGTTTTTGATTGATCAAATTGCAGAGCATATTCGTTTTGCTCTGATTCACCCGCTCAATGATCAAACGCTGATTCAAGATGTGATTCCAGTGCTCACCATCGATCGTATCGCACAATACATCGCCAGTAAAAGTGACCACCGCAAGGCATTAATCAAACGGGTCACCAACAATCCCGCGTTTTCGGCTATGGTGAGCCAGTTGATTCAACATGCGATACAAGATTACATGGACAATTCACTCATGGCCAAAAAAGTGCCGGGTGTAGGACGGTTCATGAAAATGGGCAAATCGGTACTTGAATCGGTCACCGATTCAAACCTAGATGCAACTGTCTCAAATTACTTGCACAAGAATATTTCCAAGCTGAGCCAGCTCAGTGAAAGTGTGCTCAATCAGCATTTTAGCGATGATAAGCTCTATCATTTTCAGGCCAATTTATGGCACAAGATCAAACTCCAACCGCTGAGTGTTTTACGCCACTATATTGAAGTTGAAGATTTACCCAACACCGTGTCGATGGGGCATGAAATCTGGCAACATCTTCGGCAGACCGATTACTTAAAACAGCAAGTGCATGATGGTATTTACGCGTGGTATGCACGTAATCAGGAACGTACCTTTGATCAATTGCTTCAAGATCTGAACATCCATGAACCGCTGATTGAACATGAGTTAAGTGCGCTCTTAAAACCTATTTTGAGTCAAATGCTCGAAACACAATACTTGGCGACACGAGCACGACATTACTTAGAAAAGTTTTACTACGCAGCTGAAACACAACAACTGTTAAAGCTATAAAAAAAAGCCGCTAATGCGGCTTTTTTTATTAAAATTGATATTTCAAGCTGGCGTAGTACGCTCGTCCTGGCTCGTTATAACTTTGACTCACTGAAAGATCGCGAAGTTTTTCTTCATCAAACACATTACTGACCCCCACACGGCCACTGAACTGATCAGTAAATTTATAGCCCATGTTAATTCCGGCGATGCCATAACTTTTGATACTTTCGGTCACTAAACCGGCTGTATTATCAATATTGGTTTCGACATATTGACGGGGTTTCTGACGACCATATTGCGTATAGACAAAGTTAACATCGGCTTTATCGGTGATCTTATAATTAAAAATCGAGTTGATGGTGTAATTTGGAATCACCGACAGCGGATTGCCAGTTTCTTTGTTCACCGAATCCATCATATAGGTAAAGTTGTTGGTCCAGCTGATATCTCCCCAATCTAGCGTCACACTGCCTTCAAGCCCTTGAACCAATGCTTTAGGAATATTGGTCCACTGCAAAACATTGTACGTGGTAGCTCCAATGACAACCTGCTGTGACACTTCGGTTCCTGAAGAAATTTTATCTTTATAGTCATTACGGAACCAAGCCAAGCTGGCATTGACGTTATCTTTTTGAAATTGAATGCCAATCTCTTTATTGACGGATGTTTCAGGTTTTAAATCGTCATTACCTTGAAGGACACATTGCGTTAGCCCAATCGGACAACCATTCCCCTTAGTTGCAAGCAAGTAACCTTCTGCATTTTGATACAAGTTTGGTGCTTTATAGGCACGTGCAATACCGCCTTTGAGCGTGAAGTAATCACCTAAACGCTGTGTGATATTTAAGCTTGGGCTCCAGTTTGAGCCAGATTTATTGTGATCATCAAAGCGCAAGCCCAAAACAAAGTCGGTACTGTCGGTCATTTTAAGGTTATCTTCCACGTATGCCGATGCAATACGTGAATTCATTTTACTGCGATCACCAGTAGTCAATGAATTCGCATACTCACCCGTTCCTTGAGTGGTATTTCCTGGGTCTTTAAATCGATCTTCAACCCATTCTGTACCCACAGTTAAATTTTGAGGCACATAGAAGTCGAGTGGAATATTCACCTCACCATTTAAGCGCAGTGTATCTAATGTCGACGTGGTACGATTATCCAAACTGTTGATTCGACCCTCTGATGCACCCGCAGTCCCTTCCACAAAGCGCTTATTTTTGGTTCGATCAAACTGCGCAATAATACGGCTATCGCCCCAGTCCCACTTGCCTTCATGGGTCATGGCATAGCTGTCTTTCCACATGGTATTGGTTTCTTTACCAATCAGTTGCGAGAGAATTTCATTTGAGATCGGATCCACATTACTATTTTGTGAATCACCTGCAAATAAATTGCCCTGACGACTCGAAGCCAAATCCAATAACAGCGTTTGACGATCGGTTGCCTGCCATGCAAATCGAGCGCTCAGATCTTTATTTTCTACCCCTTCACGACCAGCAGCTCGCGTACCACTTGGGGTAAGTGGATTAATATCCGCTGCATCATTATCCGTTTTATTGAAGTTCCCGTAAATACGGTAAGACAGCACATCTTGGATAATCGGACCGCTTAAATTAACACTCACACGATTGGTTGCACCTTCTTTACTGTTTTCAGGCTGATTGCTGAACAGTTCGACAGAACCATGCGTTTCATTGGTAATTTTTTTGGTTTTAATATTGACCACGCCTCCCATCGCGCCATTGCCATAGCGTGCTGCAGCTGGCCCTCGAATTACTTCAATCGATTCAATTGCATCGGCAGGTACCCAGTTTGAATCACCGCGTGTATCGCGCTCGCCACGCCATCCATAACGCACTGAATTACGTGAAGTGACTGGTTTACCATCAATTAATATCAAGGTATTTTCAGGCCCCATTCCTCGAATATCGATCTGACGGTTATTGCCACGCTGACCCGTTGAACTATTTCCAGTCAGGTTTACCCCGGGCATTTTACGAATATATTCAGATACATCATTGACCACCGGCATACGTTCCAAATCGTCTGCGGTAATCACAGACACACCCAATGATTGCTTGATCTGCTCTTCTGCCGTTAAAACGATTTTCTCAAGTTTGGTTGCATCTGGGTTAGATTGATCATCTTGCTGCGTATCTTCTGCATAAGCCACTGAGAACATACTACTGAGTATGGCTGCGGATAAAACTGTACGAAATAACGGCTTACACATTGACATCCCCTTTGTTACAAATATTAAATCAAGCTTAAATTGCGTGACAATTCTAGCAAAAAGAAATCAAATTACAAACAATATTGATAATAATTCTCAATATTAAAAACTAAAAAACCCCTGAGCCGAAACTCAGGGGTTTTCATTACAGCGAATTTATCAAAAGTTATTTGAAGTAAGCGCCTTCTGCTTGGGTGTGGTCGGTTTGATCCACAACGCGCTGAAGCTCAGGAATATGCTGGCGTAAAGTCGTCTCGACACCTTGTTTCAAAGTTACATCAATTGCAGAACAACCTTGGCAGCCACCACCAAATTTAAGTACAGCTGTTAAGCCGTGCTCTGCATCGTCTTGTACTTCGACGAGTGCACAGTTACCACCATGACCTGCTAAGCCCGGATTGATCTCAGACTGGAGTACATAGGTAATACGTTCTTCAATCGATGCATCTGGTCCAACACGTGGCACTTTAGAATTTGGCGCACGGAATGTTAACTGGCCACCAAAACGATCTTTGTTGTAATCAATCACAGCATCAAGCAGGTACGGAATAGATGGTCCGTCTACATATGCTGGAAAATCTGGATATTCTTGTTTGTAATCGGTGGCAACCACTTCATCCGGTGCACTATAGGCCATACAGCATTCTGCACGTGGCGTACCCGGGTTTTCAACAAAGATACGAACGCCAATACCCGGAGTATTTTGCTTTTCCAATAAATCCTTTAAATACTCTTGTGCAGTCGGTGTAATTAAAAGATTTGGAATTTCATCTGCAACGGCAGTGTTGGTGTTCTCAGTCGACATATCAATCATCCTCAAGCTGAAGTGCTTATCTTAACTGAAGATGCGGGGGATTTAAAAAAAATCAACCAAATTTGTCGGATTTGTTTTACTTTTGGTATTTATTCATGCTCAAAAAATGGCATGATGGACATCAAATAAAACTTTTTTCTCATCTTATGCTGCATTTACCGTTTAATCATACGATTACCCTGATCATCATTACCGTGATCGTTTCACTGTTGGCTTTTTCCAACCAAAATGTCATGAATCGTCTGATTTTTTGGCCACCCGCTATGCAACGCGGTCAGATTGATCGTTTCATCACCCATGGTTTTGTGCATGCCGATGGCACGCATCTGCTTTTTAATATGATTACGCTGTTCTTTTTTGGCAGCATTATCGAAAGCTTCTATAGACAGTATTTCTTTGATTTAGGCTTTGTGTTGTTTTATTTGGGCGGATTAATTGTTGCTATTTTACCCAGCTATCTCAAACATAAAAACGATACGCATTGGGCCAGTTTAGGTGCATCAGGGGCTGTCTCAGCGGTATTGTTTGCCTATATTTTGTTTGAACCGTGGAAACTGATTTTTGTTTTTTTCATCCCGGTTCCAGCGATTATCTTTGCCATATTGTATGTCGCATATAGCATTTGGTCTGGCAAACGTGGCAATACCAACATTAATCACAGTGCACATCTTTGGGGAGCAGCCTATGGTGTGGTCATGACGATTATATTAGAACCACGTCTGATTCAGCACTTTTTAAACAAACTCACCCAACTGCCTTTTTAAACGCAATGTACTGATGAATGGGTTTAACGCATTATCGCCTCACTATGAGGCGATAACGTAATAAAGCCAAGCGTTTTACAAAGCACGCATAAAGTCCAACTGACTTCACATGATCAAAATTAAATTTAACGATTCATTTCAAATTTGGTAGTTATTGCCACTCTTTGCAGGTATATACGGTAGATAATGGCAAAATGCTATTGATTAAAAATACATCGTGAGACTTTCTGCATGTCCAATTCACTAGACGGATTACAATTTCCCCTGCTCGAAACCACGCAAAAGCCGAGTACATCTCATACAGGCAAAGCGATCATTTCAGAAGCATTATCGATTGTCGATAACAAGCTCTCTCAGCAGGCGCTCAACGAAAAACAATGGCGCAAGCAGTATCCGGTGTATTTTCGAGCGTTGGTCGAGCATGGCATTCGTACCCGACATCAGAGCGTGAACATTGCCCAGCAAGGTTTACACAAAGCGCACCACAGCTTTGTATTTTACCGCGATGGCATTAAATACCTGCTCAAAGATGTCATGAATGTGGCAAACGTGTCTCCACTTCATAGCGTGACCATCAAAGGTGAAAGTCAGGATGATCCTGAATGGTACGTACCTTATGGCGGTAAAAAGCTGACGGGACAAGCTTTACTTACTCAGATTAAAGACTGGGAAACGCGCGGCATTATTGAACCAAGCCATGCAAAAGCGTTAAGACTGGCCAGCAGCCACCCTGAATGGTTTGATTTATCTGACCGTACCATGGTGCTGTTTGGCGCAGCCTCAGAAGCTGGCCCGCTCACTTGGTTGTCAAAATGGCGAGCCAATATCGTGGCCGTCGATCTGCCCAATCCAAAAGTATGGGAAAAAATTCTGGATACCGTGCGTAAAGGCAATGCCAAGCTGATAGCACCTTGTGTAGAAAATCTGGATGCTGGCGTATCCTCTGCTGATTTAAAACATAAACTTGGCGCAAATCTACTTACCCAGTTACCCGAAGTGGTCACGTGGTTAAATCAATTTAAATCTTCACTCGATTTGGCTGCGATTGCCTATCTAGACGGCGAAAAACATGTGCGGGTGTCTATGGCCATGGACACGATCATGAGCCTAGTGAGTGAACACAAACCAGATAGCTCACTTATGTTTATGTGTACGCCAACCGACATCTATGCTGTTCCTAAAGAAGTGGTCGAAGCAGCACATCAAAAAGCAGAGCAACGCTCAAACTTACAAAAAGTCTTGACGGCAGGTATTAAGAATCTGACCTTGAAACACTTTTTTCAATCGAGTGAACAAGCACTGATTCGCTCAGATAATGATAAACACTACGGTGTGGCAGACTGTCTAGTGCTCGAGCAAGGCCCAAATTATGCGCTGGCAAAACGTATTCAACAGTGGCGTGCTATTTTGGCTCACCAAAATGGTCAACGCGTGAGCATCAATATTGCACCCTCAACCACCACACACTCTGTCACCAAAAATCCAATCCTCAAAGCTGCGTTTAATGGTGCTTCATTGTTTGATGTTGAAGCCTTTGCACCTGAAACCACCAATGCCATTATGGCTGCGCTTTGGGTACACGATTTACGCAATGATGAATGTGCAGCGAATCCGCACACTTCAATTGATCATCCACTTGAGCTAATGATGGAAGGCGCTAATCATGGGGGTTTGTGGCGGGTTGCATATCTGGCACGTACTGCGCTACCCTTTGCGGCGCTTTATGGCTTTGCCTCGGATAAACTGCCTCTGCACTGGCTCAAAAAATAAGAAAAAGCCTGTCAAACTGACAGGCTTTTTCTTAGCTATGCATACTCAGGTACTTGGCCATTTCATCGGGAGGGACCATGCCACCGCCAGTGGCCCAAATGAGATGCGTGACATTTTTCAACTGCGAGTCACTCAACTGTTGTACTCGCTGATAATCCTGATTTTGAAGTACATGCCCAATTCCGAGTAAGCCTGCTATCGCTGAAGGCTCAAGCTGAATATTCTCAGTTTGATTGAGCAATTGAATAAACTGGAATAATTGTGTATCCGAGACCGTCACATAGGCATCGATCAGATCTTGCATGGCGCGACCGACAAAGCCAGAGGCGCGCCCTACCGCCAGTCCATCTGCCGCAGTATGATTATCTAGGCCAATATCTTGTACTGAAATCTGGTCATGTAATCCGGTATAAACACCCAAAAGCATACACGGAGAATGCGTCGGTTCTGCAAAAATACAATGCACATGCTCACCAAAAGCATGCTTTAAACCAAAACTGACGCCTCCTGGGCCACCGCCTACGCCGCAAGGCAAATAAACAAATAATGGATGCGCCGCATCGACCTTGATTTGATGATCGTTGAGTTGCTGTTTTAAACGCAAGCCTGCAACAGCGTAGCCCAGAAACAGGGTTTTCGAATTTTCATCATCTATAAAAAAACATAAAGGATCGTTTTCGGCGGCTTTTCGGCCTTGTTCGACCGCCACGCCGTAGTCACTGGCATATTCCACCACATTGACACCCAGCGAACGTAATTTGTCTTTTTTCCACTGCCGAGCATCAGCTGACATATGTACGCTCACACGAAAGCCAAGTTTGGCACTCATGATGCCTATCGATAAACCTAAATTTCCTGTAGATCCTACAGCAATTTGATGCTCCGCAAAAAATTGACGAAAAGGTGCTGAATCAAAGATTGTATAGTCATCATCTGGCTGAAGTAATCCTGCCTCAAGCGCCAACTTTTCAGCATGTGCCAATACCTCATATATCCCACCTCGTGCTTTAATCGAACCTGAAATGGGTAAGTGACTGTCTTTTTTTAACCACCATTGCCCTGTGGTAGGTAAATTGAGCGTAGCACAGGCATGTTTTTGCATGTTAGGGATAGACACCATCTCAGATTCAATCCGCCCATGTGAAGCTTCGAGCTCAGTAAACACCTTAGCCAGATAAGGTGCGAAGCGTGTTAGACGCTGTTCGGCATCTTCAATATCGGCACGGCGAAGACCAACCCCATTTAGACCGTGCTCACAATCCTTGATTTCAGGTGGATACCAAAAGATTTCTTGATAGTGTTTTAATGCATTGATTAACTGATCATGTTGTAACGCAGATGCAAGAGATGACATCATGACGGCAAAACCCTGTAAAGCTTATTGATTATCTGCTTTAAACTTATACGTGTTTGAGCGAAAAATAGAAATATTGCGACATAAAAAAAGGCCACCCATGTGACCTTTTTTAGAATAGCAGTTTAACCAACAAACTGTAAGAACACCCAGTATAAACCACCGGATAAACAGATTGTTGCTGGCAAGGTAAAGATCCATGCCGAAATAATGGTTTTTACTGTTGCAAAGTTCAAACCAGATTTGTTCGCCACCATGGTCCCTGCAACTGCACTGTTCAAGACGTGTGTGGTCGAAACTGGCATACCTAGACCATCTGCTGCTGCAATGGTGCTCATGGCAACGAGTTCAGCAGACATGCCTTGACCATAGGTCATGTGGTTTTTACCAATACGCTCACCCACAGTCACCACAATACGCTTCCAGCCTACCATCGTGCCCAAGCCAAGTGCCAAGGCAACCGCAACCTTCACCCAGTTAGGAATATACTGTAAAAAGCCATCAAGGTTGCTACGATATTCTTTTAAGGTATCTTGTTGCTGAGGGGTCATTGCAGGAAGTGCTTCAGCTTTTTCCAAACGTTTAAACGTTGTGGTGCTCAAGTACATATCATTACGAATTTCGCTGACTGCCTGCTCTGGAATATCTTTTAAGTCGCCATACTGTCCTACGCGCTCACCCAAGTGATCTGTAATGCTGGCCAATGCCGGTAAAACTTCAGGGGTTTGCTCTTTGGTCTGGATAAACTTGGTCAGTACAACACGCGCCTTTTCATCTTGCATTTCATTTTGGTTGGCATGCAAGACAATTGCCGTTTCACCTGAAAGTTGCTCAAACGATTTAAGATACTGTGCATCTAAGTTTTTATTGAGCGAGTACGCCAAAGGAACCAAGCCAATCAGGATCAGCATAATCAAGCCCATACCTTTCTGACCATCATTTGATCCGTGTGCAAAACTTACACCTGTACAGGTAAAGATCAAAATTGCACGAATCAATGGTGGTGGTGGCTTGTTGCCTTCTGGTGGCTGGAACAATTCAAGCTGACGGCGGAATACTTTTTTCACCAGCAAAAATAAGATCGCAGCAAATGCAAAACCGATTAAAGGAGAAAAGAGTAACGCTTTACCGACCTTGATCACCTGATCCATATCGATACCGCTGGTACCCGTCGATGCATTTAAAATGTGGTTCATGATGCCCACACCTAAAATCGAACCAATCAAGGTATGCGAACTTGATGCTGGGATACCCAAAAACCAAGTACCCAAGTTCCAGATAATCGCTGCGATTAGGAGCGCAAACACCATGGCAAATCCGGCACCACTGCTGACATTCATAATCAGTTCAACAGGAAGTAACGCAATAATACCGTAGGCAACTGCACCGCTGGCCACCATCACGCCGAGAAAGTTACAAAAGCCCGCCCACATCACTGCAACAGGTGCAGGTAAGGCGTTGGTGTAAATGACCGTCGCCACAGCATTGGCTGTGTCATGGAAACCATTTACAAATTCAAATCCCAAGGCAATAAACAATGCCGTTGAAAGGAGAATAATAGAATACAAATTTAAAGGTGGAACATGCGCTAAATCAGCATTGACCTGAAATCCAATATAAATCAGAGTCGCAACGATGACCGTAAGAAACACCGGCATAAAGAACTTCGGTGTCGGTACGTGTACATTCGTCGATTTCGCATGTGAAGGTTCCACAGGCTTTGAATCCGAAACAGGGGGAAGATTTGAATTCATGCAGACGGTTCAAGGGGATCAATAAAATCCCCTTATTCTTAAATTAAATTATGACAATTATATGACAAACGACGCCCTAATGAAGTCAATTTTTGCTCAATTAACTCCATTTTTCGCCTAAATTGCGCTATTTTTTTAACGCAAAATAAAACTATGTTTTTATATTTCAAAAACTTAATAGTTTTAATAAGTTTATGACAGGCTTATAATTTAATTTGTCATAATTGCCGAAAAAAATGACACTTAACTTAAATGAAGCGCTAAGCTGCTGCCTGTTTAAGCATTTTGAAAGTTAATTATTTCACTTTGATGAAATTTTCAGCGCTTAAAGTAAAAAATGACTCATCGCATTTTTTTGATCGCATCAGTTCTTGATGAAAATGACATCAAATACCATGGCTTCTGTTACAATAATGCGCATTTTTAAATCGTTAGGGGTTCTCCATGTCGACGCTAGTCACCCTCAAAGAGCTGCTTGCCAAGCGCATTCTCATTATTGATGGTGCGATGGGTACCATGATTCAGCGCCATAAGCTTGAAGAAGCAGATTATCGTGGTGAGCGTTTTGCAGACTGGGCACATGACCTCAAGGGCAATAACGATCTACTGGTGTTAACTCAGCCTCAAATTATACAAGGTATTCATGAAGCGTATCTTGAAGCGGGTGCCGATATTATCGAAACCAATAGCTTTAATGGTACTCGCGTGTCGATGTCGGATTACCATATGGAGGAATTGGTTCCCGAGATTAACCGCGAAGCAGCACGTTTGGCAAAAGCCGCGTGTGAGAAATACAGTACCCCAGATAAACCGCGCTTTGTTGCAGGGGTATTGGGCCCGACATCACGTACCTGTTCCATTTCTCCCGATGTCAACAATCCTGCATTTCGTAACGTCACCTTCGATGAACTTAAAAACAACTATATTGAAGCCACACATGCCTTGATTGAAGGTGGCTCGGATATCATTCTCATCGAGACCGTTTTCGATACCTTAAACTGTAAAGCGGCAATTTTTGCGGTTAAGGAAGTCTTTAAGCAGATTGGTCGTGAACTGCCCCTTATGATCTCAGGCACCATTACCGATGCATCAGGGCGTACTCTCACTGGTCAGACGGCTGAGGCATTTTGGAACTCTGTACGCCACGGCGATTTACTTTCGATTGGCTTTAACTGTGCACTCGGTGCAGATGCCATGCGTCCGCATGTTAAAACCATTTCCGATGTCGCCGATACTTTTGTTTCAGCGCACCCAAATGCCGGATTGCCGAATGCATTTGGTGAATACGATGAAACGCCAGAACAAACAGCGGCTTTCTTAAAAGAGTTTGCCGAAAGCGGTTTGATTAATATTACCGGTGGTTGCTGTGGTACAACGCCAGATCACATCCGTGCAATCTACAACGCGGTAAAAGATATTCAGCCACGTTCAGTGCCTGAAACAGTTCCTGCTTGTCGTTTAAGTGGTTTAGAGCCATTTAATATCTATGACGATTCCTTGTTTGTGAATGTCGGTGAACGTACCAATGTCACGGGTTCGAAAAAGTTTTTGCGTTTAATCCGTGAAGAACAATTTGCCGAGGCATTGGAAGTTGCACAGCAACAAGTTGAAGCAGGCGCTCAAATCATCGACATCAATATGGACGAAGGTATGCTCGACTCTCAAAATGCCATGGTGCATTTTTTGAATCTGGTGGCCTCTGAGCCTGAAATCTCTCGTGTGCCCATCATGATTGACTCATCGAAGTGGGAAATTATTGAAGCGGGCTTAAAATGTGTTCAGGGTAAGCCTGTCGTCAACTCCATTTCGCTTAAAGAAGGCTATGATGAGTTTGTCGAAAAAGCGCGTCTGTGCCGTCAATATGGCGCGGCTGTCATTGTGATGGCGTTTGACGAAGTCGGTCAGGCCGATACCGCTGAACGTAAGCGCGAAATCTGTAAACGCTCCTATGATATTTTGGTGAATGAAGTCGGCTATCCAGCTGAAGATATCATTTTTGATCCAAACGTGTTTGCGGTCGCAACCGGTATTGAAGAACACAATAATTATGCGGTTGACTTTATTGAAGCAACTGGCTGGATCAAACAGAATTTACCTCATGCCATGATTTCTGGCGGCGTATCTAACGTCTCCTTCTCTTTTCGTGGCAATGAACCCGTCCGTGAAGCCATTCACTCGGTATTTTTATATCATGCTATCAAGCAAGGCATGACCATGGGGATTGTCAATGCGGGCCAAATGGCCATTTATGACGATATTCCAAAAGAATTAAAAGATGCTGTTGAAGATGTGATCCTGAATCAAAATCAGGGCGAATCTGGCCAAAATGCTACCGAAAAATTGCTTGAAGTGGCTGAGAAATTTCGTAGCCAAGGCGGCAAGGTCAAAGAAGCCGAAAACCTTGAATGGCGAAATCAACCAGTCGAAAAACGTCTGGAATATGCCTTGGTCAAAGGCATTACCACCTTTATTGATCAAGATACCGAAGAAGCACGCCTGAAATCTAAACGCCCGCTGGATGTCATTGAAGGCCCGCTGATGGATGGTATGAACGTGGTGGGTGATCTGTTTGGTTCTGGAAAAATGTTTTTGCCGCAGGTGGTTAAATCGGCCCGTGTAATGAAGCAGGCGGTGGCATGGCTAAATCCGTACATCGAAGCGGAAAAAGCAGAGGGACAAACCAAAGGCAAAGTACTCATGGCCACGGTAAAAGGTGATGTTCATGATATTGGCAAGAATATTGTGGGCGTGGTGTTGGGTTGTAATGGTTACGATATTGTCGATTTGGGCGTGATGGTGCCCGCCGAGAAAATTTTGCAAACTGCGATCGATGAAAAGTGTGACATTATTGGCCTATCTGGACTGATTACGCCGAGCCTGGATGAGATGGTGTTTGTAGCCAAAGAAATGCAGCGTAAAGGCTTTAGCATTCCCCTTCTCATTGGTGGAGCAACCACTTCAAAAGCGCATACCGCAGTCAAAATTGAACCACAGTATCAAAATGACGCCGTGATTTATGTCGCAGACGCCTCACGTGCTGTGGGTGTCGCCACCACCCTGCTTTCTAAAGAAATGCGCGGTGCATTTATTGAAGAACAACGTGCCGAATACGCCAAAATTCGTGAGCGTCTCGCCAACAAGCAGCCAAAAGCCGCCAAGCTTAGCTATTTAGAAGCAATAAAAAATGGCTTTAACATTGACTGGAATGCCTACGTACCACCTAAACCAAATCTGCTTGGCGAAAAGGTCATTAGCCAGTATCCGCTTGAAAAACTGGTGCCATATTTCGATTGGACTCCGTTTTTTATCTCGTGGAGCTTGACCGGAAAATTTCCAAAAATTCTAACTGATGATGTGGTGGGAGAAGCCGCGACTGATTTATATAATCAAGCTCAGGCGATGCTTCAAGATATTATTGAAAATAAGCGCTTTGATGCCCGAGCTGTATTTTCGTTATACCCTGCCAAACGAACGGGAGATGACACGGTTTCTGTTTACGATATGCAAGGTAACGCCACACATCGCTTTGAGCATTTGCGTCAGCAGTCCGATAAAGTGACAGGTAAACCAAACTTGTCACTTGCAGATTTTATTAGCCCAGCCGAGCAACATACCGATTACCTAGGTGGATTTACCGTCTCGATTTTTGGTGCAGAAGAACTCGCAAATGAATATAAAGCCAAAGGAGATGACTATTCTGCAATTCTGGTTCAGTCATTGGGAGATCGTTTTGCCGAAGCCTTTGCCGAACATTTGCACGAACGGATTCGTAAAGAATATTGGGGCTATCAGCCAGATGAAAATCTCGACAACGATGCCTTAATTAAGGAAAAGTATGTCGGAATTCGACCTGCACCCGGTTACCCTGCATGCCCAGAGCATTCAGAAAAAGCAGTGTTGTTTGACTGGTTAGGTTCAACAGATAAGATTGGAACCTATTTGACCAGCAGTTTTGCCATGTGGCCACCTTCAAGTGTCAGCGGCTTTTATTATAGCTTGCCGCAATCTGAATACTTTAATGTCGGTAAGATTTCTCAAGATCAGCTTGAAGACTACGCCAAACGTAAAGACTGGACACTGGATGAAGCAAAACGTTGGTTAGCACCAAATCTAGATGATTCGATCAACTAAAGTAAAAAAATCCCTCGTTGAAGAGGGATTTTTTTTAAATCATTTATTTTTAAAATTTGAGAGTAAAGCCGACGTAATCGTCGTGTTATTTTCCACTGCACGTGATTTTTTAGCTTTTGCAGACTGATCGACCACACGCTGAATTTTAACCGCTTTAAACTTACCGTTATTTTCAACCACCATAAATTTCACACGTTCATTGCGCTTAGGCTCACCGTCTTCAAGTGGAAAGTCTGAAATATGAAAAAAGACATCTTGCTCTAGGCCGCCAATAAAACCATAGCCTTTAGTGGCGTCGTATTGCTTGATTTTGCCCTGATAAACTTCAGATTTCATAAATTATGCCCGTAGCGTTACTCAATCCTCCATTATACCTCAAACTTGAATCAGCGCGACAATCAAGCACGAGCGTTCTGTGCAGATATACTGATTGCTCTATATGGATTAAAAAGAAGCGCAGCCTGAATGCTGCGCCTGATGACAAATGCGGGATTGAGTTAAAACTGATAATTTAATCCGACCTGCAACAAACGTGTTTGACCTGGATATACATAAGCATTAAAGGCACTATCATCATATTTTTTATCGAAAATATTTTTCACGCTAGCATTTAAGCGCAGTGCTTTTGATACGTTGTAGTAAGCGATTAAATCTGTCACAGCATATGCTTTCATATTATAAGTTGTGTTCGATGTCTGACCTTTGCGATCTGAAATAAAGCGCTGATTAATTCCAAGCCCCAAACCATTCAAGATGCCTGAATCAAAGTCGTAAACAGTCAATAGATTCAGCGTATTCTTAGGAATATTCGCCAGACGCGTTCCTTTCAATAAAATATTGTCTTTCACCACTTCAGTATCTGAATAAGTATAATTGGCAATCGCTTTCCATTGTGGTGTGATATGACCACTCAGATTGAGCTCAAAACCTTGACTTTGTACCTCGCCCGCTGCCACTGATTTATTGATATTCACTGGATCTGGTGTCAGCACATTTTTCTTTTTAACAAAGAAAATAGCACTATCGAATGCTAAGCGATCATCTAATAATTGTAACTTCGAACCAATTTCATAAGACATACCTTTCTCTGGATCAAAACCTTGTCCGAAACGGTCTGAACCAGTATTCGGTTTGAATGACTGACTGATATTGCCATATACATTCCATTGATCTGTCAATGAATATACCAATCCGATACGTGGCACCAGTGCATTAAAATCTTTGGACCACTGGCTTTGATTTAAATGATTTGTATATTCATGTTGATAATGCTCGTATCTCATACCAATCAATGTTTTAAGTCTGTCATTCAAATCAATCTGATCTTGTACAAAATAGGCAAGGCTACGTAATTTCTCGCGATCATCAAGTGCTGGGCTGTCTAAAGCAGGCAACGATGCGCCATAAATTGGATTTGTAATATCAAGATCAAAATTATTGCCCGATGAACGGATGATATAAGATTTATAGTCGTACTGTTCAGCCTCAACGCCAGTGACCAGCGTATGCTGCATGTTAAATAAATTAAATTTTCCTTGTACATTTGCCTGAATATTTTTATCAATCCAGTCTAATCTTCTCCAGTTATAGTTACGCTTGATCACCTGACCATCGGTATTTGCTTTGAGCCCGCTGGCTTCAACCGCATAGCCATATAACTCACCATTTAGATATTGTCCGCCTACATTTAGCGTCCAGTCATCATTGAGTTGATGCTCCAGTCTGAGTTGTAACATATCATTATTGTTGTAAAGTAAATTACGCTGCTTGCCAGATTCCCACCAATATTCTTTGGAATCAAAATACGTGGTTTGCTGATTTGGATATCGGGTAAAGCCACGATCTAGCGGATGACGGTTACGTAATATGTCGGCTTCAAATGTGAGCTTGGTATAGTCAGATGGTGTCCACTGAAGTACTGGTGCAATACTAAAACGCTTGGATTTTACATGATCACGATACGTCTCACCGTTTTCACCTGCAATATTTAAACGATAGGTCAGCGTCTTATCTGTATTCATTGCGCCAGTCGTATCAAGTGTAGCCTGATACAAACCTTCACTGTCTAAACCCGCACCTAGAATTGTTGTGTGTTCTGTATTAGGTGTTTTACTCGTTATATTAAATGTTCCCCCGGGGTCAGTTCGTCCATACAAACTGGATGCAGGACCTCTGAGCACATCAATTCGCTCTACGTTATATGGGTTAGGCGCGTTTGGATAGCCGCGATTAATTGGAAAACCATTACGAAAATATTCACCACTGGTAAAACCGCGTACGGTGTAGGTGGTCAGTCCTTGTCCTCCAAAATTATTGCCACGCCCTACGCCGACCACATCAAGCGCCTCTGTGAGTCGTGATGGCGCCAAATCTTTTAATATAGCAGCACTAATGACACTGACCGACTGGGGTGTATCCTTGAGTGGAGTATCGGTTCGAGTTGCAGAATCAGATGTTTTTACGTGATATGCATGTGCTTGATCACTTTGTGACTGCAACATAATGACAGGCAATTGATTAATTTGATCTTGAGCATGGGTATGGCTATACATGCCGACAGATAGGAGACAAAGATACTGAAAACTGACTTTAAACAAGAGGATTCTTCCTTGAAATAAGAACCGATTATATTAATAATACAAAAATTAACAATAACCATTATCAATTATTTATTTAACAATTGACTCAGATGAGAGTTATTATTGGCATTCATGACAAAACGACAGGAAATTATTAGAAATTTGAATGCTAAAATCGCGTTTCAACATATATTGATCAGTTTTTATATTGATACAGGATTGATCCAATAAGAATATCTTACAAAACCCATGGCTATTATTGACACCTAAAATTGATTTAAAAAATATATCTAAAAGAGGAACATCGAGTGATTTTTAAAAAATTAGCTTATTTGAATCTGTTCAGTGTGTTGTTTGCTTCAACGACCTTTGCAGCCACATTAACACAGCAGCCCTATGGTACGACAAAAGATGGACAAGCTGTCCAATTATATACCATGCAGAATGATCGAGGTACATCGGTATCGTTTATCAGCTTTGGTGGCGTCATTACTCACATCATGACACCCGATGCTCAAGGCAAAAAAGACAATATTGTATTAGGGTTTGATAACTTACATGGTTATGAAGTGGTTGATACTGAACAAGGCATTCACTTTGGTTCGTTAATTGGACGTTATGCCAACCGTATTGGGCATGGTTCGTTTACCTTAGACGGCAAAACGTATCATTTAGAAAAGAATAATGGTCCCAATACGCTACATAGTGCAGGCTTGGGCTACGATAAACGCGTATGGCAGGTGCAACCGCTTATTTCTAAAGGCAAAGAAGTCAAAGCTTCGTTAAAACTGACCAGTCCAGATGGAGATCAGGGATTTCCGGGGAAACTTGATGTAGAAGTTATTTATAGTTTGTCGGATGACAACGCCTTTACAATTGAATATAAAGCGAAAACAGATAAACCGACCGTGATTAACTTAACCAATCACAGTTATTTTAATCTGTCGGGCGCGCAAAATAGTCCTTATGGTGTGATGAATCATATCGTACAACTCAATGCTGATCGCATTTTGCAAACCGACAAAAACTCTTTACCCACTGGCGAGATTAAAAGTGTAGCAGGCACTCCTTTCGATTTCAGACAACCCAAAGCCATTGTGAAAGATATTCGACAAAATAACCAGCAATTGGCGTTTGGTTATGGCTATGATCAAACATGGATCATCAATTCAGGTCAAGATAAGTTACAACGTGCAGCATTTGTCTTCGACCCTCAATCTAAACGGACTTTAGAAATTCTAACGACCGAACCCAGTATTCAGATGTACACTGCCAATCATTTGTTAGGTCAAATTGCAGGCGCGAACGGCGTCCTGTACCGACAAGGAGATGCTGTTGCACTCGAAACACAGCATTATCCGGATAGTCCGAATCAAGCACATTTTCCTTCGACGCGTCTAGATCCGCATCAAAGCTTTCAAAGCAAAACCGTCTTTAAATTTGGTCTGCAAAATTAAGCTTTTATCGTGGCACCCTTTGTTGCTCAAAACAATAAAGGGTGCTCAGCGAATCAAGTCTTATCTGGTTTTAGGCAAGAAAAATGCTGCTAGCCCCAATAGCGGCATAAATGAGCACAGTTTAAATACCCATTCAATTCCGTTTATGTCGGCTAAATACCCCAGCCCTGCGGCTGCAATTCCGCTCACACCAAACATCAAACCAAACATTAAACCTGAGATCATGCCCACACGCCCCGGAACTGCCTCTTGTGCATAGACCACCATGGCGGCAAAAGCAGATGAGAGTATGAGCCCTGCAAGAATTGAAAGTACAGTAGTCCAAAATAAATCGGCATAAGGCATGATCAATGCAAAAGGTGCCATCCCCACAAAAGACACCCAAATGACAGCATTACGGCCAATTTTGTCTCCAATCGGTCCGCCAGCAAAGGTTCCTACTGCTACAGCAGCCAGAAAAGCAAACAAATGGAGCTGCGCAGTTGGTAAACTGATTTGAAATTTATGAATAAGATAAAAAGTAAAATAATTACTAATACTGGCAATATAGGTAAACTTGGCAAACATCAGTACGCACACCGTACCAATCGCCATAAAAAGCTGACGCCCATGTAATTTGTGAAGAGTACTATTGGTTTTGGTCGCCACTTTAGATTTGGCATGCTCGATAGACCAGCGGCTCACCCGAGATAAAATACAAATCGACAAGATACTTAAAGCCACTAACCATGCCAGTGCATGCTGACCAAAAGGCACAATAATTAAAGCTGCCAAAACTGGCCCGATTGCCGTTCCTGAATTTCCGCCCACCTGAAAAGTCGATTGTGCTGTACCAAATCGGCCACCCGATGCAAGACGTGCCACACGCGATGCTTCAGGATGAAAAGTTGCAGAGCCCACGCCAATCAATGCAGCAGCAAGTAGTAACACCATAAAATTTGGTGAAAATGCCAACATTAATACACCACTTAAGGTCACACCGGCTCCGATCGGGAGTAAGTAGGGTTTAGGATGTTTATCGGTGTACAGTCCAACCCAAGGTTGCAGCAACGAACCCGTAATTTGATAAACAAACGAAATCAGCCCAACTTGTGCAAAACTCAGGGCAAAATTGGCCTTGAGCATTGGATAGATTGCAGGTAAAACAGCTTGAATCAAGTCGTTCAGCAAATGGGCAATCGCCACGGCACCCACAATGTGAATGATCATTTTTTGTGGTTGTATCGGTGCGGTATTTAAATTGGGTGTGTCTTTCAACTGTACAGAAGACGTCATCCTTAAAAACTCCAAAAACAGAAGCAGAACAACTATTGTAATTTGTCATTTAGACGTTTATCTTCCAATAATTGTTGTCTAAGTGACATCTTAAACATTAAGTATGAAATCTAATAAACTGGTGATTGGCTTATATGCCGAGCGCTCTTATAAAGAAGTGTCGTATCCGCACATGCACTTACGTGCGCAGCTCCTGTATGCTTCACACGGCACCATTCAGGTATTGTGTAACGATCAGGTGTGGATCGTACCGCCCAAATGCGCTGTGTGGATTCCAGCACGTGTAGAACACAGTATGGTTTGTTTGAGTCAGGTTAAACTCAATACCGCTCTCATTGATGCACAAGCTGCGGCAGTGATGGGGAATTCATGTTTTTTAATCCGAGTCAGCGATTTGCTCCACGAATTATTGATTCGGTTAAATCTGTTGGAAGCTGAATCTGCAGCCAACCAAACTCATGCAGAAGCTTTATTAAATGCACTGGAAATTTTGATATTTGATGAGATTCAAACCGCAAACTCGCTCCCTATTCAAATTCCATGGCCCAAAGACAAACGTTTAAGCCGTATATGTGAGCTGATGATGCAATCTCCCCAGCATACGAAAGATTTAAACACTTGGGCAGACGAAATGGGAACTAGCTCGCGCACACTTATGCGTCTATTCAAAAAACAAACAGGGTTATCATATCGTGGCTGGATACAGCAAATGCATATTGCACTGGCATTGAGTAAAATCGCAGATGGTCAATCTATGTCAAGTATTGCCGAAGCGCTGGGTTATAGTAGCCCGAGTGCATTTAGTGCCATGTTTAAACGCCATTTGGGTATTACCCCACAACAATTCAAAAGTTATGAAATGATGGAAGATCAGAATTTAATCACTGCTCGTAACACGATCGACAAATAAAATTCCATCCAGATGATCAATCTCATGCTGAATGATGCGCGCAATAAAACCTGTATACGTCGCCTCTATAGGCTGGCCTTGTAAAGTAAAATAACGAAGTTGAATCTGCTCTGCACGGGCAACTTGTGCACGTTGATCGGGTACGCTTAAGCAGCCCTCTTCACCCAAACGAAGGTGTTCAGATTGTGCATAAATCTCAGGGTTGATCATGACCACGGGCTGCATTTCGGGTGCATCGGGATAGCGCGGATTTGGGCGAGAAGCCACAATAATGACGCGCTTCGACACATAAACCTGAGGTGCAGCAATGCCGACGCCGTTTCTGGCCAGCATAGTCGCTTGCAATGCTTCTGCCAAATGCAGTAGCCATGAAGAATTAAACTCAGACTCTGCAACTGCTGCTGCTTTGAGTTTAAGTATCGCCTCTCCTCGCTGCGCTACTGGCAAAATTGGCTGCATTAAGACATCGCCTCGGGTTCACAAAAAAGATCTTCAGAAAACCCTTTCGATTGCAGCACCAGATCAATAACATCGAGCACGCCTTCTTCTTCGTTGCTTCGAGCATGAAATTTGGCTACTTTTTTTAGCGCAGGAATTGCATTTTGCATGGCAAAGCCGTACCCCGCTTTTTGAACCATCTCGATGTCGTTGTTGTTATCGCCAATGGTCAGCATGGCATCATCTGAAATGCCCCATTTTTTTTGCAAAAATGATAGGCCAAATGCTTTGTGCTTGTTTGGGATAATCAAGTCAATAAATCCAAAACCGCTTGAGACTGCTTTGGTCAGCTGATTTTGCACATAATCTTGCTGGTTTAAATACTGCTCCATGGTCTCAAAATCGTGCTCAACAGTGGTCAGCGTGACTTTACCAATTGGCTCCTTAACATCGAGGAGACTATCGACCTGCTGAATACTTTTGAAGTAGATATTTAATTTATCCAGTATTTTTTGCGATACATCCGAGCGAACATACGCGCAAGATTTAGCACATAAAATCACGCTACTGCCGTACTCAGATTCTAAGTCACGCACCATGCGCTCTAAAGTGTCAGGGGCGTATGCACTGTAATGAATTTCTTGATTTTGATCGGTCACATACACGCCATTTTCTGCAACAAAAGCGATTTCATGTGCGATTTCGGGAAAGTAAGCTTGAAGGGTATAGAGCGGGTTGCCACTGGCAGCAACGAACTTGATTCCGCGTTGTTTGAGCTGCGCGTATTGCTTTAAAAAGCGCGCTTTGTTGTATTTCTTCTCTGAATTTAAAAACGTTCCATCCATATCGACTGCGATAAGTTTGACTGGCATTTATACCTCATGGTTGAGTGTGATGTTTATTTGTTGTTTCGCTATTATCTTAACAGTACATCACAGTTTTATGAAATCAATCACAAATTTATTTGGTATAATTTGTTTGCAGATTATTTAACCAATTGAAGTAGTTTCTCGCGTGAAATTTAGCAACTCCGCGTATTCACAAGCTTTTTGCTATTTTTTGTACCCACAGAAGTTATATTTTTTATTACATTAAATATGAATAAAAAGCTCTGCCAATTATCTTCTAGATCAAATCTTTTTTTAGATAATCTACATGATAGCGATCGTGATCAACGCTGATATTGATCTTTTTCTGCTTATATTCAATGACAGCATAAAAACACTCAGCGCCATCATCTAAGCCTGTCGCTGAAAAAGCAGTCCCCTGCGGGAAATCGTTGAGCCACACAGCCTTATAAAAATCTGCAACCGAATCAAAATCCAAATAATACGCAGGATTTTTAATGATTTTTTCGGCCATGTGTTCAAATTGCTGCATCTTGTATGCTTCTAAATCCAAAATTGTCATGCAGATCTGTCCACATCTTGTTTACTTTTTACGCGCTCCCATTGCCACCAACCAAAAGCAGCGAGTCCCACAAAAGCAGCATAAAGCACCGCAGTAAGAAACAGCGCTTTATAAATAAACATCCCCACATAAACAATATCAACCACCACCCACAACATCCAGGTGGCAATATGTTTACGGCTGGTCCAGTAGGTGGCCAGCAAACTAAATGCAGCCAACTGAGCGTCTAACATCGGCACTGCAGCATCGGTAAAATGTTTTAATATTAGACCAAAACTTAAGCCAGCTACTGCTGCTATCAACATTTGAAATAATGCTGTTTGCGGCGCAAGTGGTTCGATGCGAATATCGTGATCGGTCTGCTTCCCTTTAAGCCAGTAGTAAAAGCCATAAAAATTGACCACCACAAAAAATGCTTGAAGAATCGTTTCACCATATAGTTTATAGGTATAAAACAAATAGCCATAAAGCAAAAATGCAATAAAGTTGAACCACCAGCACCACATGTTACGTAAAACAGTCAGTGTCACGCCAATCACACTGATCAAGACAGCAACAATTTCAAGAGTAGACATTATCGTCACCCACACCCATAAAGAAAAAAACAGCCACTAACTTGCACATTCGAATGGCTTGTCGTTAAGCGCCTGCCCAATATTGCGCTAGTTTATTACTGATAAAAATTGCAAAACGATCTACCACGCGACTGTATATATCAGAGCAAATCAGTATCGCAACTAAAAAAACCAAAGACGCCACCATGAATGCACTGTCGTAATTAAAACCATGTTGTACACAGTAATTAAAGACAGGTAAACAAACGATATAGAGTAACATCAGATGTAATAAATATACCGAAAATGATAATTTGCCTAAATAAACAAAAACTGGCCGATCCAACATACGAGACAATAGCGGACTCATTAAAATGCTGTACACAATCAGACTTCCCGAAAGAAAATTACAGTAATCGTAGGTTTTATCGCCTAAAAATTGATAAATTCCCTGATAAGCCAAGCTGGAGTTATGCGCCCCGGCAAGGTACAACCCTAAAGCCAGAAGTAGCCATGCCCATGCATTTGAAGCAATACGGCGCCCATAGAAAAAAATAAGCGATCCTAAAAGAAAGCTGATTAATCCCAAGTACAAATCCATATTTTTAAATAGTGCAAAGCTTAGGGGAAACATTAGTACAAGGGTCAAAAACAACCCTGAGCTATATTGTTTAAGGTACAACAAGGCAAACAAAACCACAGACCCAATCAACTCAACTTGCATGGTCCAAAGTACCCAATTGACACTTGATTCAGCGAATAAAAACGAACCGATCGTGCCTTCGTATATAGCCTGCCCAAAACTTGAGTTTTGCTGAGCCAGTACTTGTAGCCAGTACTGTACTTGCGAGCTATCAATATCACTAAAATACAGCGCAGCCCAGAGTAAAATACATGAAATGAGTGCCGGAATGGCCAGTCGTGGATAACGCTTGATGAGCATTGATTTAATTTTTTGCTTCGGTGCGCGGCTATTGCCAATCACATAAGATAAGATAAACCCGCTCAGCACGAAAAAAACATAAACTGCCGCAGTTCCCGAATACCAAAACGTAAACGGTGAATGATGAATCCAATAGACCAGCGCATTTGTGGCCTGATCATGGTTGTCAAAATGATGTAAATACGGATAAAAACTCAAGCTTAAGTGCGAAAATACCACGGCCAGACAGGCTAAACCGCGAATACTTTCCACAGCATTTAATTTGCTTGAGTGTTGCATAAGGTGGGTCTCTTTTCCGATTCGTCTGTCAGCACAATGCCGCATTGATGAACGTTAGCGATACTGTTGCACACATGCAGGATGATTTTGATATGCCAAGAACATGAATGCCAGCTCACGGGGGTAAACTGGCATAATGATATGAATAATTCTACTGAACAGCTCGGCTCAGATCACTCGATATGTGTGATCCGTCCAGTTTCATCATGATGAATCACCGCTACCTTTTGAGCTCTACCTTGCTGAATTTCATGCTGGGTCAACTCAAAATAACGCGCATAATCGTCAATTTCTTTCTGTTTGGTCTTTTTTACACTTTTTGCTGGAATAAAATTACTCCACAGTAACAGCGCTATACAGCATACAATCAATGATGTAATGCCGTGCTCAACCCCAACACTCATTGCACTAAAGACACGGTGCACCAAATGAGTTTTTTGTAACTCGACCAACAACCAAACCAACAAAAACGGACGCCACAACAACAACCAACCTGCCCACATCATGGCAGTCGTAGTCGTTGAAACATAACGTTTATGCCAAGGCAGTTGGCGACGCAAATCGATAATCAAATTATTTGATTTCATGAACATCTACTCAGCAATATGCTTAATCTTGTATACGAATACCACGGTCAGGGCTAACCCATCGCGCACGTTTTTCACTTCCACGACGCAGGACTTTTGGAAAGGCCACAATTGTAGCGGTAATGGTAATCAACCAAAATACAAACGGGTACCAAATCATCCAGTAATAATTTCTGCCTAAGTTTGGCTCATAGCGACTGTCCATCCATTTGCTCAGCGCAAATTGAATCAGACAGGTTGCCCCAAGCAAAATTCCACTTCCATACGGCAAGAATGGAGAGCTGATTCCTGATAGCTGACCTAGCGGGAACACAAAATGCACCACCCACAAGATCGCCAACAGCAACATCAAGTATGACCAGACCAATGTCAGGCAAAGCTCAAACATCAGCGGCCATAAAAAATTGAGTTTAGGTTTAAAGAATACATCCAGATTTTTAAGCAAAACCTGTGCACCGCCCATGGCCCAGCGTAAACGCTGCTTCCAAAGCCCGGTAAAGGTTTCTGGCATTAAAATCCATACCAGTGCATTCGGTTCAAAACGTATATCCCAACCTGCACGCTGCAATTTCCAAGTGATATCGATGTCTTCGGTCAGCATGTTGGGTGACCAGTAATTCACTTCATGTACCGCAGATTTACGAAATGCCGTGATCACGCCAGATACTGTAAATAAGCGCCCGAAGCTACGCTGCGCACGTTTGATCATGCCCACAATCGAAGAAAACTCTCCCACCTGAATACGGCCAAGCAAGGTCGAGCGTGTACGAATACGTGGATTTCCCGTGACTGCGGCTACGGTTGGGTCTTGCTGGAAATGACGCACCATCCAACTTGCCGCGTGTGAGTCCAGTAAGGCATCACCGTCGATTCCAATTAGAATTTCGGCTTCCGTCAGCAAGCTACCCGCTTGTAACGCCATGGCCTTGCCTTGGTTTTGAGCCAAATGAACCACACGCAGTTTTTCATGTTGTTCAGCCAGACGATTCAGTACCTCAGCAGTATTGTCCGAGCTACCATCATTAATGGCAATTACCTCAAAATTTGGATAATCTAGTCCAAGTGCATGGGTAATGGTTTCCTCAGCATTATCGCCCTCGTTAAAACAAGGGACAAGCACAGCCACCATTGGATACGATTCCAATGCTTTTGGCTGTTGATATGGAGGATCTTTGCGCTCTTTCCAATAAAATATGAGCGCACCCATCATCCATAAATAGGACATAAACAGCGGATAATAGAATACAAAATTCAGCGCTGTCTGCCACAAATGATGTAAAGTCGTTGACATGGTCAATTCCTGTTACGGGACTAACTTGGACGGTTTAGTCGCAAATACGTCGTGCATGGTTTTGGTGTCAGGATGATCTTTAAACGGATCATCTGGGTAATACCCCACGTGCATGGCACCCTGCTGGTAAAGCGAGCGAATGGTATCTGCCATTTCCTGTGAAGGAACAGGCTTGTTGGTTCGCCAGTTGGTTGCTTGTAATTCAAACACCGTTTTCTTGATACCATTTGGGTACTGTTTGACACGTTTTACAATGTCTTGATAAAACTTGGTCGGATCTTCAGCCTGCTCCATATAAGGCATGGCCATAATCGCAGTAAAATCGTAACGCTTGAGTGACTGCTCCAACGACTGTGAATACCAGTTTTCGGCATAAGGAGACAGAGCAACTTGCGCATACAAGTTACGGGCAGTCATCAAGAAAGGTTGATAGTAACGAACGTCTGAAACAAGTTTCATCGCAAAATTATCGATGGTTTTGATTTTAAAATCAGTCCATTTCGATAATAGCGCATCGTTGTTGCGGATCTTTTCAAGATCAGTCGGCAAACCCGCTTTGGCATAGGCCTTTAACGCGTCTGGACTGGCATCTTCGTAATCCGATAGCGTTGTGTCGTCGTGGAACAGTATACCATCAAACGTAGATGACTTGGCTAAATCTGTGTAAATGCCTTCAATCACTTTACGCGCTTCAGGCGAATACGGACTTAAACGGATATAACCCATGTTTAAATGATCGGAGCTTTTTGGCTGCTGAGTAACCACCAGCTTTTTGGAAACCGGATTCGATTTTGGCAATTCCCACGCCATTAATGGCATCCACGCATAGACACGATTCACACTGGTGCGTGTCGAAATTTGCCAAGCGACGCGGTTGAACAAATCAGCTCGCATTGGAAGATAGCGGTTTGGAAAGTACACCATGTCGGCAGAGCCATTGGCATCTGGGTCTGAAAAGGCCTGTAAGTAAACCGTATTAACTCCCATTTCTCGAATTCGATCGAGCAAATGACCTAAGTTACGCTCAACTTGTTCTGGATTTTTATCATAAATATAGTCCAGATCGACATGCATGATTTTTTGCGGACGATTATTATCGGTCAAATTCATTTGACGGTTAATAATGTCTTGTGCCAGATCGTCTGTACTTTCGCCTTTCATCACTAAAATTCGGTTTAAATGCCCGAGCGATTTGGTCACATGATCTGGACCATCATCTAGAGTAATGGTAATTGGCATGCCCAGTTTTTTGGCAATACGCACCGTTTCCAGATTATAGCGTCCATACGGCCAGACCATTACACGTGGCGCACGGATACCATTCTCTTTAAACGTTTCAATATTTTTCTTTAAATCATTGGTGATACGTTTTTCATAAGCACTATCTGATTCATACGTTTTGGTTTTAGGATCGTAAATACGAGTAGTTGCCGCAGGTTCTGAGTTGCCTTGTGGATTACCCATCACCCCATGGTGCAAGTCAAAGCTATGGCTGCCAATTTCGACAATGCCACTGTCTTGCATTTCCTTGATTTCAGCCCAAGTTAATAACTTGTTTCGCGCAAGCTTGTCGTCACCAAACTGTACCATTTGATTTGGCTTGACGTTCAGCCATTTACCTACCACGGCAAGTACGGCTGGAATTTTACGTGCCTTTAAAATCGGGTACGCATAGTCATAAAATGATTGATAGCCATCATCGATGGTCAGTAAAACCGGTTTTGGCGGTAATTTTAATTTGCCTTCATTTGCTTTAATTAATTGATCAACACTAATAAAGTGATAACCATTTTTGACCAGCCAATCCAAATGCATTTCAAAGCGCTGTGGTGTTACGGCGTAATCTGGAATAATCGCTTCTTTAGAGGTAATTTCATGATAACCAATGATGGTCAGCGTAGACACATCAATTTTAGGTGCTTCTTCAGCTTCTTCACCAGTATGCGGATTGGTCACAAGCGGAATCTCCTTCACCACAGGATTTTCAGTGTTTGAAGCTAGATTCTCAGCATGTGCAATTGCGACTGTCGTACTTAAGACAATGGATACACTGAATGCGAGTTGTTTCAGAAGAAAGCGAGTAAGCATATATACCATCTTTTCAAAAAAATATTTTCTGAATACCTTTTACAATCAATTTAAAGCATTTAAAAATACTTTTATTTGATGATTAACTAAAGCGATCAGACGATTAGATAGTTTACGTTATACCGCAACAAACTGAAAAAATTCTTAAAAATTTTGGAAGTTAATTAAATATTTATGATGAACATATTCGACTAATTCACTATGGTTATTTAAATTTAGCCGCTTGACATTTTAATAAAAGATTAATTTTAAATTAATAAAACAGAAACATAGTAAATTTATAATAACAAAATATCATATTATAAGAATTTTACATATTATTATAATCGAATATTAAAATCATATTCATTCAATAAACAAATAAAAAGCCCGAAACGGGCTTTTTTTCTTCTCTAGTCTCGTGTTTTGACATCAAATAGTTCAATTTCAAAAATCAAATTGGAGTTGGCAGGAATGATGTTACCCATTTTGCGCTCACCATAAGCTAAATGTGCAGGCACGTTCAGCTTGCGCTTACCGCCAACTTTCATGCCGATAATCCCTTGATCCCATCCCTTGATCACACGACCAGTACCAATGACACATTCGAAGTAATTACCACGATCAATCGATGAATCAAATTTGGTACCATCTTCAAGCCAACCCGTGTAATGGGTCGTAATCAAAGCACCTTTCACAGCCTCTTTACCTTCGCCCACTTTTAAATCAATAATTTCTAATTCGTTCATTTCGATACCTATTTATACTTTAAACCATCTTTCAGACAGCAGCCTTGGTGCATTATTGCAATTTTGTCCACGAAATCTCAACCTGTTCATGGTCATTCAGTAAAGTCCATTCACCATCCATGACATTGAGTTGCAGTTGCATGGTGCGTTCACATAAGTTTTGAATTTGGGCCGTTGTTTCGGGTGCCAATTGCCAAACCTCGACATTACTCAATGTTTTCACTTTACTGTTACGTTTCCACCACTCGTCGACCTGCTGACCATAAGTCACGACCGCAACCCGCTTACAACGCGCACTGGCTTTTTTTAACTTATCTTCAGAGGGCTGCCCCAATTCGATCCACTGTTCAAGTTGCCCAGTCAAATCTTTTTGCCATAGCGCTGGTTCGTCAGTTTCAAATAGATCTTTGGTAAATTGCAACTGTTCATCTGCAAAACGAGCAAAAGCTAAAATACGCACCATCAAACGCTCAATCGTCTCAGACGGATGCATAGCCAAGGTGAGTTGATAGTCTGCATAATGGTGGCTATCCATATCTGCAATATTTAAATCTGCTTTATAAATAGTAGCTTTAAGCGCCATAAAAAACCGTCCTCCAGAATGGCGCCTAGCATACTCGATTTTTGATGACTGACCTATATATAGGCTGATATTTCTATCCTGCCCTTACGCTGCTCAACTTCAAAAAGGATCAGCACCCCAAAAAATTTCAGGCAAATGTCAAAGTTGGCGAGTTTCTTGCACTGGTCTGACCAGTCTTATTGGATTGATGAACAGAAAATGTGGCAAAAACTGAAGTCTAACTTGTTCCTGCAAGTCATCATCGCGCTGGTGTTAGGTATTTTAATTGGTGTCAGCTTTCATGATTTTTCTTTAAATTTAAAGCCCTTAGGTGATGGCTTTATTTCACTGATTAAAATGTTAATTGCACCGATTGTTTTTTGTGTGGTGGTGCTTGGCATTTATGGTGCAAATGACATTAAAAAAATGGGTAAAGTTGGTGCAAAAACGATCCTGTATTTTGAAATTGTCACCACAATTGCACTCATTTTAGGCATTGCGATTGCTTATATCTTTAAACCTGGCGCAGGAATGAATATTGATCTGTCCAAACTCGACGGCAAAGATTTAACGGTTTATACCGAACGTGCCCATGAAATGAGTTCAGGTTCAGACTTCATTTTACACATCATTCCTAAAACCCTTTTTGGTGCTTTTGCAAACGGCGATATTTTACAGGTCCTCCTGATTGCAATCTTGTTTGGCGTCGGGATGTTACTGGTTCCGCGCCATCTAGCAGAAATTGTTCGGCAGGCACTGGAAGCATTTTCAGAAATTTTCTTTAAAATGATGGGACTGATTATCCGATTGGCGCCACTTGGGGTATTGGGTTCTGTGGCCTACACCACGGCCAAGTTTGGTATCGACTCTTTGGTTCAACTGGGCTACTTGGTGCTTTTATTCTATGCCACATGTATTGCATTTGTGGTGATTATTCTCGGTGGAATTTTAAAATTCACTGGCCTTAATATTTTCAAATTTTTGAACTATTTTAAAGCAGAACTTTCGATTGTACTCGGTACAGCCTCCTCAGATTCGGTACTTCCGCAAATCATGAAAAAGCTGAAACAATTAGGAATTAAAGACTCTACGGTCGGTTTAGTTATTCCAACCGGATATTCATTTAATCTGGATGGTTTCTCTATTTATCTGACCTTAGGTGTTATTTTTATTGCGCAGGCCTGTAATATTGATCTGTCTATGCATGATCTGATTATGATTTTGCTGGTGTCACTGGTTACGTCAAAAGGTGCACACGGCATTCCCGGATCAGCATTGGTGATTTTAGCCGCCACCTTATCCGTTATTCCAAGTTTACCTGCCATTGGTCTGGTGCTGTTGTTATCGGTTGACTGGTTTATCGGGATTGTTCGTGCATGCACCAATCTGATTGGCAACTGTGTTGCAACTGTTGTTATTGCACATTGGGAAAAAGACATCGATCATGCTCAAGCCAAGGCCATGCTTGAGCAAAAGCACTAACAAGAAGTTTTCTAATTGAACACATGATCAGAAATAGCACAGATCTGCGTTATTCCTGATCATCTTCATTACAGCGGCAAGCCAGCAAGGCTTGTTCAAAGGCGAGCCAGTCTTGTGACAATGGAGTAATGATCTCAATACGATTGTCTGTATTGGCCTGCCCTGTTTTGTAATTGAGCTGTGCTGGATTGAAATTAAAGGTGATCCAGCCTTGGTTGGTATGAAAAATCGCTTTGATTCTTAACCAGCCCTCTAGGCTACTCAGCAAATCAAATAAATCATCAAAATCAAATTGCCAGTGACGTGAAAACTTCCAGCCAGCCACGCTATATTCTCCATTACTTTCAACATAATGATACGGCAATTGTTTAATCTCTTGTGGCGCCTGCTTGATCTCGATATTACGCTGCTGTTGTACCAGAAGTGGTTGCATGCGTTTTACCGTAGCCAGTGAGGGCCGATCAATTGCAGCCAAAGCCAGTATTCCATTGGATACCTCAAACCATGTTTGGGCATAAGGTGCGTACTCTTGCTGAAGCTGCTCTAATGCTTGCTCATCGGCATGGGTCATCTGATCATGATGTGACACCACCACCAATTGTGCAGCTTTGAGTTGATCTTGATATAAATGTTGCTCAACCCAAGCTTGATCGTGTAATCGACTGCCATCAACTACTGTGATCAATGCACGCATTTGAATACTGCTGTGCCAATGCGGTTCTGAAAGCTGTTCAAGTAACTGAGCAGGATGTCCAAGTCCTGTCGGTTCAATAAACAATCGATCAGGTTTCGTTTCGCTGAGCAACCGGGCAAGTGCGATGTGTAAGGGCAGCTGACTACTACAACACATGCAACCACCGAGCAATTCTTTCACTTCATAGCCAGATTCATTGGGAAGTATTTGCTGATCGATACCAATCTGCCCAAATTCATTCATCAATACCGCCCACACTTCATGCTTGGGTTTTTGTAGCAAAAGCTGCTGAAGCAAGGTAGTTTTTCCAGCACCGAGAAAACCAGAAATAATATGTGTCGGAACCGCTTGAGGAATGACCAGTTTCACGTCGAATACGCACTCACTAAAAGTTATAGTCTAACGTATTTCATATATTGCTGCTGTCTTCGAAAGAATAGAAATGATCATAATTTGAATCAGCGTAAAAGTTGCTATAGCCTTACCAAATGGCAAGATCTATGCGACTTTCATCACTTATTTAAATGGATAAAAAGATTAAGATAATTATATTTAATGGGAAAAACAATTTTGACAGTAGGCTCAGCCCACAGTGACATGTTTTGCTTTGGTAAATATACAGATTAAAAAATAACCAAAAAGAAATATCTTCAAACAGTTTTTGGCGATTTTTTTCTATTTTTTTTACATGAAACATACACAGGATTTATATGTGTGAACGCTGTGTAATCCAGTCTGTTTCACTTTGTTGGATTGATTGTCATATCCAGATTTGGCTTTTAGCATGATCAACAAGTCGACAGCCAAACTTAAACTATAGGCTGCGATGGTCATAGTGTATTTTAAATTACCAAAGGATGCCTCCTATGAAACTTGTAAAAACTTTACTTGCAACAACATTTGCTCTGACTGCTGCAACTACTACGTTTGCTGCTTCAGCTCACGATAAACATCAAACTAAAGCAGATGAAAAAGTTGTAGTGTCAACTCAAGAATTACCTGATGCAACCTCTTCGAAAACCTCGGCTGCAACACAACAACCAGCTGCAGCACAACCTAGCACTGAAAATGCAGCTGAATCAGGTAATGCACCAATTCAACCGGCTCAGCCTGCTCAATAATCATCAGCTAAACAATCAAGCCGCTCATTCAATTGAGTTGATTAGCATATCTTGATTGCAACAAAAAAGAGCTAACCTCTTGCTGCGGTTTAGCTCTTTTTTATGTGACCTAACAACCAGACCACTACTCAGCCATAGCGCTTTATGCCTGCTGGCTCGTTTTAAATAGGCTGCAAGACGGGCCAGAATTGTCTTGTAAACGGCGTTGTTTACGCTGCTCTGCTGCCTCAAAACGACAGCGTTTCCACTCGGTATCGAGCTTTAAGGCTGGCACGGCTTTCGGTTTGCCATTTTCATCGACTGCCACCATGGTGAAATAGCAGCTATTGGTATGGCGTACTGTACGCTTTTGAATATGTTGTGCTTCTACACGAATCCCGATTTCCATCGAGGTTTTACCCACATGGTTCACACTGGCCAGAAAAGTCACCAGCTCACCCACATAAATTGGCTCTTTAAAGGTGACTTTATCGACCGACAGCGTAACCACATAGCTACCCGAGTAGCGGCTTGCACAGGCGTAAGCCACCTGATCGAGCAATTTTAAGATGGTTCCCCCATGGACATTTCCTGAAAAGTTGGCCATATCTGGGGTCATCAAGACCGACATAGTCAATTCAGATTGTTCTTCAGAAGTTTGTGTAATTTGATCTAATGGAGACATAGTGTTCTTTCGCTCTACACGGGAAAACGTTATGGCGTTCATTATGAAACAATTTACTCTAGATAACCATGTCCGTTTCGGCAAAAGCTTATCTGTGTATGAATTTCAGATATGTACTCCTCACTTCTATATACAGCGCTTGTATAAAACAGACCATGGCGTCAATCTGAAATACATCCTGATCAATAAAAAACGGGAGCATATCGCTCCCGTTTTTTATTTGCTTAAAGCCAATTAACCCAGCGGTATGTCTTTGACTACCCCCGTGATTCCGGTAATCATCATATCAATCGCGATGGTACCAATCAGTAACGCAGATAAACGCCCGACAATATCTACATAACGATCGATATATTTGGCATGTTTATAGCGTAGATGATCGTGTGCAAATTTCATTAAAATGAGCAAACTACAGGTCACGGTCAGTGTTAAAGCAATAATCAGCGCCGCACCACCAATAGGAAGTCCGATTCCGGTCACTACAGCCGCACTGATCGTACCCGGGCCAATCATAAACGGCATTGCAATGGTGCCAGCCAAATGTTCAGGCGCACCACGCATTTCACCAATGGTATCTGCACCCTGAAACACATAGCGATAACCAATCACCAAAAAGATAAGCCCACCAAAAATCTGGAATGCTTCAAAACGTACATTCAAATATTTGCTAAAAATGGTTTCGCCACCCCAAGCAAATAAAACAAAGACAATAAATGCAATCATACAACCTTGTATCAATGCTCTATTAAAGACCTTTGCTTCAGAATTTCGGATCATACCGATCATGTAAATGCTCATCAAAAATGGATTGAGCAACGAAAAAAACAAGGCAAAGGAATGAATATACGGCGTCAACATTCAACGGCTCCCCTTAGGCTTTAGGGTCTGGAAATAGTGGTCGGTTCCCCGGACTGATACGATTGATATGCAAGAATGTCATATGGCGCTCGTAACGATCCAGAATGTCATTAATCACCTGTTCCTTGGTATAACCTACAAGGTCGTTTCCTTGAGATCCTTCATATAGATAGGTCTCTAAACGATAATAGAACTGTTTGCCACGTTTACCGCGTTCACTAAAGTTGGGCGCAATATAACGGACAGGCCAGATCTGGTAAATAAAGTTTTGTTCCTCTTCAAGGTGAATCGTGATATCCAAATGATAAAGCTCTGGATCTTCTTCAAGTTCAACCTCCTGCACATCGACAGTGACTGCACGCTTCTCAAGCTCATCGGCAACTGCCTGAACCGCAGGTTTACAGATTTCGTTCAGCATACGCTTGGTTTCTGAAGTTCCCGGATGATGCATCACGCGTGACAAACGCTTTTTCCAGTTCAGAATGTCCACGTTCCCCACCACTGGGGCTGCATTGAGACTGGCACTGGCCTGCCGGTAATCTTCTAGCCGCAGCGACTTGTACAAACCTGCCATCACCAAAAACATCACAAAACTAAAAGGCAAGCCCATAATAATGGTGGCGTTTTGCAGTGCGGTAATCCCGTTGGTCATGAGCATTGCAAGCGTGAGCAAACCAATCGCCACCGCCCAAAAAACACTGAGCCAGCGCGGTGCATCATGATCGATGTTGGTAAATTGTGTAGTAAAGTTCCCCAAAACCAGTGCACCTGAATCTGCCGACGTGACATAAAAGAGCAAGCCGGTAATGGTAGCGACACCCGCAATAAAAGGAAACCACGGATATTGTGCAAGCAAGTCGTAAAATCCATGCGCAGGATTGACTAGAACGGTTTGCGCCAGTGCAATATTGCCATCGAAAATGACATTATGGAGTGCGCTGTTTCCGAAAATAGACAGCCAAGTCAGGGTAAATAACAATGGAATGATTAAAGTTCCACTGACAAACTCGCGAATGGTTCGCCCACGTGAAATACGTGCCAAAAATAGCCCCACAAAAGGAGACCATGCCACCCACCACGCCCAGAAAAAAAGCGTCCAGTTGTTCATCCATTCTTTCGGTTGAGTAAATGCAAAAGTTTCCAGTGCCAAAGTAGGAAAACGACTTAAATAGTCCCCCACATTTTGTACCAGTGCATTTAATAAGAACTCAGTATTGCCTAAAAACAAGATAAACAGCATCAGGCCAACAGACACATAAATATTGACTTCCGATAAAATCCGTAAGCCCTTATTGACACCAGACGTTACCGAAATAATGGTGATAATGACTGCCACCAAAATTAATGCGGTTTGAACCCATAAGTTTTCAGGTAAATCAAACAACACATGCAAGCCATAATTGAGCTGCACCACCCCAATACCACAGGTGGTGGCAATCCCGAAAATGGTCCCGATTACGGCCGCAGTATCGACACTATGGCCAATGGGTCCATTAATTTTTTTCCCAAAAATAGGATATAACGCTGAACGAATCGTAAGTGGCAAATTATAACGATAACTAAAATAACCTAGAGCCATTCCGACCAGTGCATACATACACCAGCCAGTGAGTCCATAGTGAAACAGTGTCCAGACCATCGCCTGACGTGCTGCTTCATAGGTCTGGCCCTGCCCTACAGGTGGGTTCATATAATGAGACAATGGCTCTGCCACCGAGAAAAACATCAAATCGATGCCGATCCCTGCCGAGAACAGCATGGCTGACCAGCTTAATAGACTAAACTCTGGTTTGGAGTGTTTGGGCCCTAACTTGATATTGCCGTAGCGCGAACAGGCAATAAATATCACAAACACCATATACAGCGTTGCAGCAAGCAGGTAGTACCAACTAAAAGTGGCACTCACCCAGCCAAGCACAGCACTCAGGATGTGATTGGCAAACTCATTGAATAAAATCGTCGTTAAAGAAAATATTAAAATAATAAGCGCAGAAACGTAAAAGACCACACGATTTAAACGATCTTTCGGATGAGTCGTTTGATCATCAACTGCTCTTGGATTATCTGTTGCCATACAATCCTCAAGAAAATAAAAGAAAAAGAAAAGTACAAAAGCCAATCTTTCAGCACCTGCATGAGCTGCTCAAGGATTGACTAAACTACACTGTTGTTTTTGCCTGAACCGGTCAGGAATAAAACATTGCCATCTACAATTACACGGAGCTGGTTTCTTTGGCTGGTTGTGCAGATGCTCGCGTTTGGGTCATCTGTGCCTCAGCGTGCGGTTTGTGTGTTTCTTCTTGCTTTAATGCTTTCGCAAGCCCAAACATATAAAGCAGTAAAATCACGGAAAATGGTAAACCACATAACACCACCGCACTTTGCATGGCACTAAAGCTGCCCGCGAGTAATAGTCCGATACTCACGATGGTGATCGTGACGGACCAAAAAATGCGTAACCAAACCGGTGAATCACTATCGCTTGTGCCACCTTGAGATGACAAGTTGGCTATCATCAGTGTACCAGAGCCCACTGGGGTTAAAAATAAAACGAAACAAATCACCACAACAATTCCAGCCACATACGGATGAAAAGGCAAATATTCAAGTAACTTAAACAAAGACATGGCTGGATCTTTGAGTACCAAAGTTCCCAAAATACCCTGACCTTGATTTAAAATTAAATCAATTGCCGTGTTGCCAAAAATCGAAATCCACGCCAGTGTAAAACCTAACGGAATGAGGCATACACCCAAAACCACTTCCCGAATGGTACGCCCCTTTGAAATACGGGCAATAAACATGCCCACAAATGGCGCCCAAGCAATCCACCATGCCCAGTAAAAAATCGTCCACGATGCCAGCCAGCCTGTGGCTTTTTTATCATACAAATACAGATCAAAACTTTTTTGCACGAAGTGACTTAAGTAATCTCCAGTATTTTGCATCAGCCCATTTAACAAATGATTGGTTGGTCCGGTAAAAAACACAAAAGCTAAAAGCAGATAAAGCAAGCGCAGATTCACTCGTGACAACCACGCTAAACCTTTTTCAATACCAACCACGGTGGTCATGGTGGCCACCACCATCATTAAAACAACTGTGGTAATGAGCGTTAGGCTGGAGTTTGCAATCGCCGGAAACAAGTAGCAAATTCCTGATACTAAAACCAGCGCACCGATCCCCAGATTGGTCACCAAAGAAATGATCGTGGCCAAAATACCAAAACCATCGACCATATGACCAATCAAGCCATGAATTCGTTCGCCAAAAATAGGATACAGTGCCGAACGTAATGCCAGAGGCAAATCACGCCTGAAAGCAAAATAACCCAGTGTGACACCCACCAACGCATACAACACCCAGCCATGTATGCCCCAGTGCAAGAAGCTGTACATCATGGCATTTTGAGCGGCTTCAACGGTGCCGCCTTGCCCTTCAGGAGGTCGCAAAAAATGATCGACGGGCTCAGCCACGCCGTAATACAGTAATGCGATCCCGATTCCGGCAGAAAAAAGCATGGATGTCCATGCCAGATAGCCAAATTCAGGACGGTCATGTGCTTTACCTAAAGGAATTTGCCCGACTTTGGAAAAAGCCAGCCAAGCAACAAAACCTAAAGAAAGTACCACCACCAGCATGTAATACCAGCCAAACAACTGGTTTACCTGCTGTTGAATCCACGTCAGTCCATTTTGGCTGGCACTAGGAAATAGCACAAACAACAAGCCGAAAAGACTGATACTGATTGCCGAACTCCAAAAAACGAAAGGATTCAGGCGAACCGGTAAGATGACGTTTTGTGTGTTACGTTTTGACCACATAACATTGCTCCTTGCACGGATGTGATTCGTCATTATTGATACTGCTGGCGCGCATCTCTCATGAAATTCCATCCCACGAGTTTGCTAAATGCTGGCGACTTTTAAATTTCCGTATATTCATAGAAATAACGGAAATTTGCATAATGATACTTTTAATTGATTGAACGTTCAATCAATTAAAAGTATCATAAAAAGGTGCTATCATGTTCTGTAGATCATTTATTGAAGCAAAACCTTATATTTTTAAGGACATACATGAACAAACGCAGAGTAAAACCCGAGCACGTGCGTCGTGAAGAAATTGTAAACGCCGCATATGACGTGATTTTTGAAGTGGGGTTATCCAACACCACCATGGCTCAAATTGCGAAAAAAGCCCAACTCTCGGTGGGTATCGTCAGTCATTACTTTGGCGACAAACAGGGTCTCATTAACGCTTGTATGCTAGAGATGCTCAATGTACTACGTCGTAAAACGGCGCAGTACAAAGCTGAAGTAAATGAGTTACAACCCGAGAATATGATTAAAGCAATTATTGATTCAAACTTTGATATTAGTCAGGTCAATCAAAGAGCAATGCGTATCTGGCTTGATTTCTGGTCTGCAAGTATGCACATGCCGGAACTTAGCCGATTACAGCGCATCAATGACCAGCGGCTCTACTCCAATCTGAAGTTTCACTTTCTGGAGTTAATGCCCAAGGATCAGGCCAGCATTGCAGCACGCGGTTTGGCCGCATTGATTGACGGACTCTGGTTACGTGGCAGTTTAAGTGGAGACACTGAATTTGACAGTGCACTTGCTCGAACCATTGCATATGACTATGTCGAGACTCAGCTACGGCTGGTAAAGCAAATTAGGCAGGAGAGACAAAATGAGTGATGTTCAACTTCATCGTTTATACATTCATGGACAATATGTTGATGCAACCAGCGGCAAAACCTTTGACAGTATCAACCCTGCAACAGGTGAAGTGATTGCCACGATTCAGCAAGCCTCAAAAGAAGATATCGATGCCGCTGTAAAAAGTGCACAGCAAGGCCAAAAAGAATGGGCTGCTAAGACTGCCATGGAACGCTCTCGTATTTTACGTCGCGCAGTCGATATTTTACGTGAACGCAATGACGAGCTTGCTGCACTTGAAACATTAGATACCGGCAAAGCCTTGAGCGAAACACGCAGCGTCGATATTGTCACAGGTGCCGATGTCCTTGAATATTACGCTGGACTGGCCACTGCCATTCAAGGTGAACAGGTTCCTTTACGTGAAAGCAGCTTTTTTTATACCCGCCGTGAGCCATTGGGCGTAGTGGCTGGAATTGGTGCGTGGAACTATCCAATCCAGATTGCTTTATGGAAATCTGCCCCTGCCTTGGCCGCAGGCAATGCCATGATTTTTAAACCAAGTGAAGTCACACCACTTACTGCATTTAAACTTGCAGAAATTTATACCGAAGCTGGTTTACCTGCTGGTGTTTTTAATGTCGTACAGGGCTCAGGACGCGATATCGGCCCTTACCTGACCGAGCATCCTGTGATTGAAAAGATTTCATTTACCGGTGGCGTGGAAACTGGCAAAAAAGTTATGGCCAGTGCCGCAGGCTCAACCCTCAAAGACGTGACTATGGAACTCGGTGGAAAATCACCGCTGATTATTTGTGATGATGCCCAGCTTGATCGTGCTGCTGATATTGCCGTTATGGCTAACTTTTTCAGCTCAGGCCAAGTTTGTACCAACGGTACGCGTGTTTTTGTTCCTGAACAGCTTAAATCAGCCTTTGAAGCCGCTGTGGTTGAGCGTGTAAAACGCATTCGAATGGGTGATCCGCAGCACGATGATACGAATTTTGGTCCAATGGTGAGTTTTGCACATATGGACAAGGTGTTGTCTTATATTGCTTCCGGTAAGGAACAAGGTGCAAAAGTACTCATTGGCGGGCAGCGCGCCACGCAAGCAGCGCTTAAAGACGGCGCTTTTGTAGAGCCAACTGTATTTACCGACTGTACTGATGATATGAAAATCGTACAAGAAGAAATATTTGGGCCCGTCATGAGTATCTTGACTTATGCGACAATTGAAGAAGCCGTTCAACGCGCCAACAGTACTGTTTTTGGTTTGGCAGCAGGTGTGGTCACTCAGGATATTTCCTTGGCACATCGCATTATTCACCAACTGGAAGCCGGTATTTGCTGGATTAATACGTGGGGAGAATCCCCAGCCGAAATGCCAGTCGGTGGTTATAAAGAATCGGGCGTAGGGCGTGAAAATGGTATCTCGACGCTCAACCACTATACCCGAACAAAATCGATTCAAGTCGAAATGGGCGATTACCAGAGCGTGTTCTAAAACACGCGACGCCCTTTTTAAAGTTTCCTCATAAATCTGATGTCACTGCTGCTATCACAGCGTGACGCATACAATATTAAGGAATAGCAATGACGACTCAATCTTACGATTATATTATTATTGGCGCAGGCTCTGCAGGTAATGTGCTGGCCGCGCGTTTAACTGAAGATGCCAATACATCGGTATTACTTTTGGAGGCTGGCGGCCCCGATTACCGTCTGGATTTTCGTACGCAAATGCCAGCGGCTCTCGCCTTTCCGCTTCAAGGCCGACGCTACAACTGGGCTTACCTCACCGAGCCTGAACCTCATATGAATAACCGTCGTATGGAATGCGGTCGTGGTAAAGGACTGGGTGGCTCATCACTGATTAACGGGATGTGTTACATTCGCGGTAATGCAATGGATCTCGATGGCTGGGCCAAGCTTAAGGGTTTAGAAAACTGGACCTACGCCGACTGTCTACCTTATTACAAAAAAGCAGAAACGCGCGATATCGGTGGTAACGATTATCATGGCGATAGCGGACCGGTTAGTGTTGCAACGCCTAAAGCAGACAACAATGTCTTGTTTCATGCCATGATTGAGGCTGGTGTTCAGGCTGGTTATCCACGCACAGACGATTTAAACGGCTATCAGCAAGAAGGCTTCGGCCCGATGGATCGTACCGTCACCAAAAACGGTCGCCGCTCGAGTACGGCACGTGGCTATCTGGATATGGCCAAAGGCCGACCGAATCTGACCATTGTTACGCATGCCATGACCAATAAGATCTTGTTTAGTGGCAAACAGGCCATTGGTGTGGAATATATTCAAGGCGCCAACAAAAACGATCTGAAAAAAGTCCTTGCCAATAAAGAAGTGCTGTTATGTGCTGGTGCGATTGCTTCACCGCAAATTTTGCAGCGCTCAGGCGTGGGTCAAAGCACCTTTTTAAAATCGATGGACATTGATGTGGTTCATGATTTGCCAGGTGTAGGTGAAAACTTACAAGATCACTTGGAAATGTATTTACAGTACAAGTGCAAACAACCTGTGTCACTTTACCCTGCACTGCAATGGTATAACCAGCCAGCAATCGGTGCAGAATGGCTGTTTTTAGGTAAAGGTATCGGTGCCAGCAATCAGTTTGAAGCAGGTGGCTTTATTCGTTCGTCTGACGAGTTTGAATGGCCAAACATTCAGTATCACTTCTTGCCTGTTGCCATTAACTATAACGGTAGTAATGCAGTAAAAGAACATGGTTTTCAAGCACATGTCGGTTCGATGCGATCTCCATCACGTGGGCATATCAAACTCAAATCGAAAGATCCGTTTGAGCATCCAAGCATTTTGTTTAACTACATGTCGACTGAGCAGGACTGGCAAGAGTTCCGCGCCGCCATTCGTATTACCCGTGAAATCATGCATCAGCCTGCGCTAGATCCTTATCGTGGTGAAGAAATTAGTCCTGGTAATCAGCTTTCGACAGATGCACAACTCGACGATTTTGTTCGTAATCATGGTGAAACGGCTTATCATCCATCGTGCAGCTGTAAGATGGGTGAAGATGAAATGGCTGTGGTGGACCATCAGGGACGCGTGCACGGCATGCAAGGTTTGCGTGTTGTAGATGCCTCAATCATGCCGCTGATTATTACAGGCAATCTGAATGCCACCACCATTATGATGGCAGAAAAAATTGCCGATCAAATCCGTGGTCATGCCCCACTCCCGCGTTCTACTGCTCCGTATTATCGCGCATCGTAACGCTAATTTTTTCAAGTTGTTTTCGAACACGATGCATTTTGTATCGTGTTCGAATATCGTCATATTTGACTATCTAGCGTACATTTTTTTCTTTTTAGGTATTTTTGAGGTCTCTATTTGATTATTTACAATTCACTTTATATGTGATGTGATGCTTTTTTTATCTGTTTTTGAATAAATTTAAGCATTTTACCAAATGTTAAAAAAATTATAAGCAATTGAATTGATATCATTTATTTAACAATATAACTAATATTTATTAAACTAATTTCAACATTTCAAATAAAAATTATATTGTCAATACACAATTCATCTACAATATGCCTCCGATGGAAATGTATGGTCAAATTTAAAAAGTGAATTGATCCATTTGCTGTATGGATTAAGACATTTTACTCCCTCTCTCTGAACTTAAATTTGCCATCATTTCCAGAGTCGATTTCTCTCTTGATTTAGTATTTTTCTTTATTTCGCCTTTACGCGATGCTAATCACCTACCCCAAGGTCCTTTATCGCATGAAAAAGTTTCTACGATACCTTTTGGTATTGATTGTTGTTCTTTTAATTGCAGCGATCGCCTTCCTTTTTAGGCCAATTGCTTCCAAAAAAATTCAAACCGCTGCTAGTGAGCCTGTTGTAGATGTGGTTCTGGTAGGTGGTGGTATCATGAGTGCCACGCTTGGAACCTATTTGACTGAGCTTGAACCGAACTGGCAAGTTCGTATGTACGAACGCCTAGACAAAGTTGCTCAGGAAAGTTCAAACGGATTCAACAACGCGGGTACAGGCCACTCTGGCTTCATGGAAATGAACTATACCGAAGAAAAAGACGGTAAGATGGACATTTCTAAAGCTGTAAAAGTTGCAGAACAATTTGAAATTTCAAAACAGTTCTGGGCCTATCAAGTGAAACAAAACGTACTTGGCAAGCCATCTACTTTTATCAATCCAGTTCCGCACCATGCTTTTGTATGGGGTGACAACGTTGCGTTCCTTGAAAAGCGTTATGCAGCAATGATTAAAAATCCATTGTTCTACGGTATGCAGATGACTGAAGATGCAAACCAGATCAAACAATGGGCACCGCTCACCATGGAAGGCCGTGATCCTGCACAAAAAGTGGCAGCAACACGTATGGAAATTGGTTCTGATGTAAACTATGGTGCGATCACCACGCAACTGGTAGATAACCTCAACAAGCATCAAAACTTCAAGCTTTCTACGTCTACCGAAGTGACTGGCATCAGCCAAAATGACGACAAAACCTGGACTGTTTCATTTAAAAATATGAAAACTGGCCAAGCCGATCATGTAAAAACACGTTTTGTATTTATCGGTGCGGGTGGTGCAAGCGTTAAATTGCTGCAAATGACTGGTTTACCAGAATCGAAGCAATATGCTGGCTTCCCTGTAGGTGGCGTATTCTTAATGACGGACAATCCTAAAATTGCCGCAGAACATACAGCAAAATTGTATGGTCGTGCTGATCTAGGTGCGCCGCCAATGTCTGTTCCACATATTGATACACGTTATATCGACGGTAAAAAATATGTGTTATTTGGACCATTTGCGACTTACTCGAATAAATTCTTGAAAGAAGGTTCTCAGTTTGATTTATTGGCATCGACCAATAAAAACAACGTATTGCCAATGACTGCTGTTGGTATGGAAAATCTTGATTTGGTGAAATACTTGGTGAGCCAAGTCATGATGACCGATGAAGACCGTTTTAACGAATTGAAAAAGTACTATCCAAATGCAAAACGCGAAGACTGGCGCTTGAACCAAGGTGGTCAACGTGTTCAGGTCATCAAAAAAGAAGAAGGCAAACCAGCCAAGCTTCAATTTGGTACTGAAGTGTTTGTATCTAAAGATCGTTCGGTCACTGCATTGATGGGTGCGTCTCCGGGTGCTTCAACTTCTCCTTACATTATGTTGAGTTTGCTTGAAAAAGCCTTCCCACAACAAGTGGAAGGTGAGTGGAATCCAAAACTGCACGAGATGGTAAAATCGTACAAACAGAAGTTAAGCGAAGATCCAGTATTGCTTGACCAAGTACGTCAGTACACCAGCCAGACTTTAGGTTTGCACTATACACCGCTGACACCAGCAGACTTTGCTAAGCTTGCTGCATCACAATCGAAGTAATTTTTAAAGATTCAAAAAAGGATGAGCAATGGCTCATCCTTTTTTATCTCCTCTCCTTCATTGATTAATGTGCTGTATTTATCATGTCATCATCTTCTGATTTTTTTGCTGCACTGCGCCACAGAGATTTTTCGCTGCTCAGCCTGAATCAGTTGTGTCTAACCTTAGCCATTTTAATTCAAGAAGTCGTCGTCGCTTATTCGCTCTATCAAATCACGAAAAACCCGCTCATGCTTGGTCTGATCGGTCTAGTCGAACTCATTCCTTTTATTGTTTTGTCGTTGTGGGGCGGTTATATCGCCGATTATTTCAACCGGCAGACCATTTTAAAATTGGGCTTTGCCCTGACCTGTCCTATTCCGGCATGTTTGGCACTGCTATTTTTTCTGCACGCCCAACAAAGTATAGAGCTTCCTCTTTTTTTACTTGGCGTTTATGGCTGTATTTTTGTTTTAGGGCTGTTAAGAGGCATTTATAGCCCCTCATTTAACTCTTTACGACCTTTTTTGGTTCCTGAGAAAATTTACAGCAATGCCAATACATGGACAGCATTGATTTGGCAAATTGGCGCCATGCTTGGGCCGCTTCTTGCGGGCGTGATGATGGGACAGTTTGGCATTTACATTGCACTGAGCATAGCCTTACTGTTGCTGTGTGTTGGTAGCGGTGCTGTGGCCATGATTGGTCCACGATGCTTTCCTGCTGTGGCACGACAGCCCATGATTCAAAGTATGCAGCAAGCGATTCAATTTATGCTGAACAATCGCATGATTTTTTGGTCCATGCTGCTTGATTTAAGTACGGTACTATTTGGTGCTTTACTCACATTACTGCCTATTTTTGCTGAGGAAATTTTAAGAAGTGGCGCTTCTGGACTGGGGCTATTACGTGCTGCGCCTGCTATTGGCACATTGTGTATGACCTTTGCGCTGATGCGCTATGATCTGACACAACATGCATGGCGTAATATGCTGGTTGCAACGCTCGGCTTTGGTCTGTGTGCTGTGACTTTTGCCTGCTCACGCTCATTGGTGTTGTCCTTTGTGCTTTTAATTGGACTGGGTGCATTTGATAGCATGAGCATGATTATCCGCCAGACATTGTTGCAGTTACTTCCGAGTAAATCACTCCTTGGGCGTGTCGCTGCCTTGAATGGAATTATCGTCACATCAGGTAATCAGATCGGTGCCTTTCAGGCCAGTCTCTTTGCACGGTTATGGACGGTTGTACCCGCTACATTAGTGAGTGGTGGCGCCTGCCTCATGATTTCACTCGCAATTGGCTTATCACAACGAGATTTACTCAAATCAAAAATAAAGCAGCATAAACATACATTTCTTACATCTCATAAGTAGATATGAGCTGTCAAAATTCGTATGCTAAATTCACGTTTACATGTAATGGAGAATTCTTTTTTTATGGCCAATACAAGAGAAACGTCACATAAAATTTACTCGACTTTATATGTGCTCGTACTAGTCGTGATCGGCATGTATTGTGTGCTCAATGCCACTTATACGGCTATTATTGGTGGAACGACCTTTTACTTTTTTGCGAGTGTAATTTTATTTGTGCAGTCAGTGATGGCTCTGCGCCCCTCTGAGCATACGCGTAATCTGGCTGGCTTTGGCCTGATCGTGCTGGTTGCGGTCTTACTTTATACTCATGGTTTAGGTTTTTTGAGTCATTTAAAAGCAGTCGCGCTATTGCCTGCCATTGCGTTAACGCTTTTTGGACTACCCGCTTTATCAAATGAACCAAAAAAACTGAATGCCTTAAAAACCATTTTATTGATGTCTTTTATTATATTGGCTGCAGTTCAATACTATGAATTGGACTACTTAAAAGGTTATTACGATTCACTGCATAATGGTGAAACGTGGCAAAAATATGGTGCCCTATAAGTTCACTTATTAAGTGGTAAACAAGGGCACACGCCTAGCCAGTTAAAAATACTTTAGCCAAGTGATTTGTTTGTTTTGATGTTTAAATGCCGAGAACCACGCTACAACAGGATAGAGCATCACGGTCAGTAATGCAGTAATCCCCCAAACACTACGCATGGAATCTACCGCAAAATAATTGCCATCTGTATAACCGAATATACTCACGCACACCACGTAGAATAGTTTAAGTACATACAAATGAATCAGGTAAAAAAACATTGGTACTGAACCCAGTACTACTAACGGTTTAAGACCTTTCCAGTGATTCAGACGCTCAAATATCGCCAATATCATTAGCCCTATTCCAGCATTGAACAGAATAAAAAATAAAGAAGGCGGATACTTGGTCAGATTCATAAAGCTCATGAACGTCATGAGAGATGAATCATAATCAACCCAAGGCTGATCACCATACACATTGATCAAGCGCAACAGCACAAATAAGGTAATACTACCTAAGCCAAGGCCGAGTAAATAACGTTGACGCTGAGCTGGACTAAAGCGTTGTTCAAAGAAGTAGCCCAACGCATAGCCGACAAAAATCACGCCAAACCATGGTAAAACCGGGTAAGAGGTCCGAATTTTAATAGCGTCGAACTCTATCCAGCTACGCTCATGTAACACATACCAGAGCTGCTCTAAACCCCAAATACCCCTAAAAGTCATTGTGTCTAGTAGATTATGTCCAAAAATGATCAATAATCCGGTTGCAAGTAAAACTTTTCTAGGCAGACCCACGCATAAGGCCAACACCACCATGCTGATACCAATCGCCCAAATCACTTGTAAATAAATGACATCGGGTGGGAATTTGGCAGTCCATGCAAAATTGACCAAGGTGAGCTCTAACACGATCAAAAACAAGCCACGTTTAAGTAAAAAACTGCGTGTACTTGCTAGCGTGTTTTTCATTTGATAAAGATACGCTGAAAGCCCCGTGAGTAACACAAAAACGGGGGCACAAATGTGCGCCAAAGCACGACTTCCAAATAAGGCCGGCTCGGTTTCCAAAATGTTCATCGGATCAGTGACTTGTTTATTTAGATAAAATGTTTCCCGAACATGATCGAGTAACATGATCACCATGACGAGCCCTCGTAGGGCATCGATAGATTGTAATCGAGAGAATGTTTTAAGGTGAGACATAATGACTGTAAAACTTAAATCTGTAATGTTATAGTATTACAAATATTAAATTTTGTCTCTACGATTGAGCCGTTTTTATGCAACGCACATCTTATTTAATTTCGTCTGTTTTGGGGCTTTCTTTTTTTCCAGGATTAGTTTGGGCCGACGATAAATCGAGTAACGTTCTCTCCACCATTACTTTGCAAGCTGCTACCGAACAGGAAACCGAAAAGAAAACCTCGGCAACAACTAAATTTGCGCATGATATTGTAGATGTGCCATTTAGTCGCAGTTTCTTATCTGAGGAAATTTTGAAGCAACAAGATGTCCAGCGCATCGATGAAGCGATTCAGCTGGTGACGGGCGTTTATGCGCAAAACAATTACGGCGGTGGATTCTGGGATAATTATTCCATTCGTGGTTTCACCACCGACCCAAACGTGAGCGCCACTATTATTCGAAATGGCTTAAGTGTGAACCGTGGTTTGAGCGCGCCGCGCGATCTGGTCAATATTGCCTCCATCGATATTTTAAAAGGCCCTGCTGCTGCGCTGTATGGTCGCGGCGAAATGGGAGGATTAATCAATATCACTACCAAAAAACCGCAGTGGCAACCACAAGGTGAAATTAACCTGAGAGCCAATACAGAAGAAAAATATCGCGGCAGTTTTGAATATACGGCACCGATTAATGATCAGGTCGCTTATCGATTGGCCGTTGCACATGAAGATAATCAAAGCTTTCGTGATTATGTCAACAGTGACCGCTGGTTCTTTTCACCTCAATTAAGCTGGAAAATTTCCGATCAAACCCAGCTCAATTTTGATAGTGAAATCACGCGCCAAAAAGGCATATTTGATCGTGGTATTAGTGCTTATAAAGGTCAGATTTTAATGGATCGTAAAACCTTTACAGGTGAACCTTCAGCAGATGAAAATGAAGTCAGCGATCAGTTTTATCAGTTACATCTCGCGCATAGCTTCAATGATGACTGGACACTCAACAGTGCCATCAGTTACAAGCAAGGTAAGATTGCTGGAAGCTCTAACGAGCCGCGTAGTTTTGAAGCGGATGCCCAAACATTAAATCGTCAGCGCCGCCAGCGTTATACCTACACCGCCGACCGCTTGGCCCAAACTGAACTACTTGGAAAAATTGACAGTTCATGGGCAAAACACGAAGTTTTAGTTGGCGCAGAAGTTGGCACGCTGGTGTTTAACCAAGGCCAGCTTCGTTGTGATAACGGACGTGTTGGAAAAAAGAATGGTGGGTACGACGATCTGAAACGATATTGTGTGAACCAGATTAATGTCAACCATCCACAATACGGCACCTATCCCAAAGACATGGGGCAATTCATTAGTACCCATGAAGTGCAAGACTACGCAGCACTTAATTTACAAGACCAAATGTTTTTCAATGACCACTGGAGTGTTTTAATCGGCGGACGTTTGGATCACATTAAGCAAAGCCTTGATAATCATTTAAAAGGCTCAAATTCATCAGAAATATTTAACGAAGTATCGCCGCGCTTTGGCTTAAATTATAAATTCAATGATCATTTATCATTTTATAGCAACTATGGCCGGTCATTTGCACTAAATACGGGCACCAATGCCAATGGCGATGTGTTTGCACCAGAGAAAGGTGAAAGCTATGAAGTGGGAAGCAAATTTCTACCCAACGATACAAGCCTTTTAAGTGCTGCGCTGTTTCATATGAAAAAGCGTAATGCTTTAACGATCGATCCAAGTAATACGAGTTTTCAATACGCAGCTGGTGAAGCGCGTAGCCAAGGGGTGGAATTAACGGCACAAACACAATTATGGTCAAAGCTCAATGTACTGGCCAATTACACCTATACCGATGCCATTATTACCAAAGACACCCAAATAGCCAAAGGTACGCGTTTAAATAGTATTCCCAAACACAATGCCAATCTGAGTCTGGACTATTTATTACTTGATGATGGTCAGCGTAAAGCTGGTATAGGTGGCAATATCGTCTATGTGGGCCAACGAAATGGTACCCAAAATGATCAAGGCAATTTAATGTTACCGGCGTATACCATCATGAATTTGAATGCCTACTACGCACCAAATGATCAATTTCGTTACCAATTCAGTTTAAATAACGTATTTGATAAAACTTATTATGTCGAGAGCTACAATGAAATGTGGATTCAACCGGGCGATCCAATTAACGCTTCACTTTCTATGCAGTGGAAGTTTTAAGCCTTATTGATGATCAGAGTGGCCCAATTGGGTCACTTTTTTTATGTTTGAATATTTTTATTTCGATTAGGTATTCGGCAACGTTATGAGTAAAATGCAAGAAATTAAGGTCTGTGTTGCTAAACGGATCTTTAATTCATTTAGAAAAAATCTGAGTTTGAGCTGATTCATGACTTCCTCATTTACCCCACGCTTGCTAGATCAAGACAACCTACAAGCAGCACAAGCTTTTGCCATTCGAACCCGACAGTTATTGTTTCCTGAGGTTTATCAAACCAGTTTACCACATGATCTCACCCATTTTGATGAAACTTATGTGGTAAGCCCGATGGGTGCCTGCTTCATCATAAAAGACGGCGAGTCCATCGTGGCAATGGTGGCTTATCGAAGCTATGATGCCAGATTTGATCTTGAGTTACCCAGCCCATGTGTAGAAGTGGTCAAACTATTTGTTGAGCCTCACTATCGTCGGCAAGGATTGGCAAGCAGATTATGTCAGGCGCTTTTTGAATATGCGCGCACCCAAAATATCAGACATTTTTATCTGCATACCCATCCATTTTTACCAGCAGCCGAATACTTTTGGCAGCAACAGGGCTTTCATTTAATTCGGCGCGAATGGATACAGGATTACGACACCCTGCATATGCTCAAATCGATTTAAAGACGTTGCCGGCGCAGCAGAATCAGCACAAGCGCGACCAGAATACTCAGACCAAAAATAGGCAAACACAAACTGGTTACTCCCAAAAGGAGTATCAAGCCAATGCGCTGACTCATACTACCCTTTTGCCAAATCGTGAGGCTGTGTTGGGAAAACATAATCGTGCTTTCCTTAAAGTTTGATGTTTTCCACCATGCGCGATAGGCCATCAAAATCGCAGCACATAAACCCAGTGCAAAGAGCACCAAAAGCAATTGATTGGGCCAGCCAAACAACACCCCCATGTGGGCATCTACTCCCCATCGGGTTAATTTGGCCACCAGCGGAAACCGCTCGAAGTCAACATGATCAATTACACGCTGCTGCTGTAAATCAATCGCTACGCTATTGACCTGAGTTGGCCAGCCACGATCAATTTCTTCCACTATCCATGCTTGATTAGGCGCCGCAGGTGGACGAATTTGAATTTTATTTGCGCTAATCCCTTCGCTTCGTGCCAATTTTAACGCGAGCTCAAAATCATGCGCACTGATCATACTGTGCATTTGCATGACCATACCTTGGTGGTGTTCATGATGTGCCGCATGTGCATCGGTAGCTGTTTGCCCTGACAATGCTGTATTTAAGCTAGGCGTTTGCCAGCCCAAAGCCTGACGCAAGCTTAAAATATTAGAGCCTGCCCAGTTTGACCACGTCAGACCAGTAATCGAAAAAAATAGCAGCAATGGCAATAAAATTAGTCCAATCCAGCGGTGCCATTTAAGTAATTGAGCACGTGTACCAGAAACAGCACCCGAAGTATTTTTACGACGAATCATCCAGTGATAAAGGCCCGACAAGGCCAAAAGCCCCATCCAGCTCGCGGCCAACTCACTATAAATACGTCCCCACTCGCCAAGCAAAAGATCTCGATGCAAACGATCGAGCTGTGTACGTAATGGTAAAATCCCACTGGTGCCATACACGCCTAGCTCACCTTTTACGGCTAAAGTATTCGGATCGACAAAGACGGCCTGATTATTGATCTGGCGAGTTTGATCGCTGTACATTACGCGAGTGGTATCGTGAGGTGTCGGTGCAGGACGTACTGCAACGATTTGTGCGGTGGGTGGCAGTTGCGCCTGAGCCACCTGAATTTGCTGGGTGAGCGTGCCGGCACGGTGGCCATCGGGTTGGCTATACAGTACATCTCGATAGACATACTGCTCTAGCTGCGGCGTGAGTACGTAAAGCAGCCCTGTTAGGGCAGCAATAAATATAAACGGCGCAATAAAAAGCCCGGCGTAACGATGCAATAAAACAAAAAAATCACGCCAAAAACGAGGAGAAGAATGATGGACAGCCATAACGCGACATACAGAAAATTACCTCGTTAGTATAGTTGATTTTGTATACAACAGCCTAATTTCAACGATAAAAAAACCACAAACCCGGGCTTAATGGTTTTGTGGCTATAAACTTTAGATCAGATTTTCTATTTAAAAATTGAATCCGAAATTTAAGTTGATCCGGTACAACCATTTGTCACTATTTTGTGAGCTTGCAGAAGTATAGCCAGTGCTATTGGTCGATCCACCAATAAAATTGGCATTTTTGCCCCATGTATAATCCACCCAAACCAGAAACGGTGATGCAATCAGCATCATGCCCGTGGTGTTGAGCTGAGAGGCAGACCAGTCACTGCGTTCTTTATCGAAGTAACTATAATCGTTGTAAAATTTAATTGCCTTGAGTTTCCACAGGTCTTGAACGGGTAAGGTATAAGCCACATTAAAGCTCGATACAGTCCCTTCAGAGGCAATAAAATAAGATGGTGTCAGGCCGTTCGTTCCCATTAAAGTCATGTCATTACTGACGCCATCCGGATTTTTTGCATCGTATTTATAGTGAATCACAGATCCTTGCACATTCCAGCGATTCATATTGGTATTGGCATGTAGGCCTAATGCATAGTATTTGCCATCATCATCGGTCACTTTATTATGAAGTTGAGAAACCGCGCCTGAAAGCCCTACTTCCTGCTTGCCTACTGGGGTGTCAAACTTTTTAACGAATCGCGCATTCACCTGATTACGTTTTTCGTTTTGATAGGCACGCTGATTTGGAAAGATATTTTTCAAGTCATCGTAGGTGCCACTTTCCGGCGAGTAACGCATATTGGTCTTTAGCATTTCCGGGTAATAGCCGAGTTTGATGTCCCAGTCTTTATCGGTGTAGTTCCAATTGAGGCCCGGCGCAATATTATTGCCATAGCCTAAAAAGAAAGGAATATGATACGTCCAGCCGTTTTGCGGGTACGGATAAATCGCGAAGGGTTTATAGACCAATCCTGCCTCTACGCTATTGTTGCTATTAAATTTATAGCCAATATAGGCTTTTTCGATTGATGTAAATTCTTGATCTTGCAGTAGAAAGCTCGAATTTAAATAAAAGTTATCGTAGGTTCCCTTTAAATCTAGACGAAATACATCAAAATCTGCTTTACCAAAACCTCGATTTTGACTTTCTTTCCAGCTTTCATAGCGTTGCTGAACACGAATCACGCCGCCCACCTTAAATGAAGCAGTACCATCATCGCTTTTCCACTCCAATGGAGAATCCGCTGCCCATGTGGCTGTGTGTCCCCCAAGACAACATACTGCTAAACTTAACATGCGAATCATATTTTTTTTCATCACCAAAATCCTTATTACTGATGCTGTGTCGAGCACAGGCACATTTTGTTTTACATACAAAACATTGTTTAATTTAATTTTTAACTAAAAAAAATTTGTGCCTTTTATTATGGGGACGTGTCTTTCCTTAACACCCTCCCCATGACCCATTATCATTTTTTAGTTAAGATCACTTTGCTGCCTGAGCAGCAAAATGACCAATCAGTTGTCGGGTTGTAAAAATGTCTTAGTAGAGTTTTTTCTGCGGCGGGCCTGCAAAATTGAGTGGACCAATTGCGTGCATATCGAGCTCAATTACGGCTGGTCCTTTAAACTCAATGGCTTGTTTGATTGCAACTTTAAATTCATCGGCACTGGAAACTTTCCAGCTTTTTACCCCCATAGATTCACCTAACTTTTGATAGTCTGGTGTATGGAGTTCATTAAAGTACTGACGCCCACCAAAGTAGTTATTTTGGATGCCTCGCATCACGCCATAACCGCCATCATTCATGATCATCAGCACTAGATCTGTTTTTTCTTGCGCCATGGTCGCAATTTCACCAATTCCAAGCATTAGGCCACCATCACCGACCAACCCCACGACTTTTTTATCTGGGTTGGCAATACTCGAACCTATCGCATGTGCAAGCCCAAGCCCGATCGCACCGGCAAGCGAGTGAATATTGCGGTTAGGTGCTTGAACCGGAAATAAACGGCTGCCCCACGTGCTGCCCGACATGGTAATGTCACGTACGAAAATGCCATCTTCTGGGAGCGCCTCGCGTAAGTGATCGCAAATCAAAGCATACTGGTCGAGCTGTTTGCGAAGTGCTTCAACTGCTGAGGTTTTAGCTGCCGCAATGGCTTGATCATAGTCAGAATCGACTTTTGAAATACTCGATAATTTACTCAATGCACGGGTCAAAATATCTTTGGCATCTGCACAAATAAACCGATTAACTTTATAGTTACGCTGCTGTGCAACTGGATTGGCATCGATTTGAATGAAATTGGCCGGAAATTCAACCGAATAGGTTTTGGTTTCATTACTGCGAAGGCGCGAACCCACTACCACGACTAAATCAGCCGCTTTTAAAAGTGCTTCTACATGCGCCGAATTATGAAATGCCCCCAAACTGCGTGGATGGGCATCGGGTAAAATGCCACGTCCATGCGTTGAGGACACCACGGGAATCCCCAAATCTGCAATCGCTTTTATTTCGTCTACACAATCGAGTGCACCTCCACCGATCCAGAACACGGCGCGTTTCGCGCTTTGCAACTGGCTCACCAAATAATCGACATGGCTTTCATCGACCTGTGGAAGCTGTAGTGGCTGTACAGGTGACAAATCGTGAGGTAAATCGATTTCAGCTGCCTGCATATCAATGGGTAACTCCACACTTACTGGCCCCATTGGCACTGTGGTTGCCACGCGAATGGCTTCACGGATGATACCAATGGCATGATCTGGGCTGGTGATACGAAATGCCGCTTTGCTTGAAGCACGTAAAAAAGTTAATTGATCTTTGGTTTCATGAATAAAGCTGGCATCACGATCGAGATATTCTCGTTCAACCTGTCCGGTTAGATGGAGTACTGGACTACCTGCATTCATGGCTTCAATTAATGACCCTACGGCATTACCAGCACCTGCGCCTGTACTGGTTAATGCAACGCCTAAGCCTTTAAAACGGGCATGTGCATCGGCCATGGTCACTGCACCTGCCTCACCACGTGCCGCAACAAAGCGGATTTTTTCACGGCGCCCTACCGCATCGGCGATTGGTAAGTTATGAATAGAAATCACGCCATAGATACTATTCACCGCATGTGCTTCAAGTAAACGGGCAATTGCCTCTCCAACATTGACACGTTCTGTCATGAACATCTTCCTCTGAATTTTGTATAAAATTTTGTTAAATAAATATCTTGGCTAAAATTGGCTTAATCTGCCCACGGGTTTGGCTGTTCATTTAGCCCCATATAAATACTTTTTTGCTGCATATAAGACAAAATGCCTTGGCGTCCTTTTTCACGACCGATTCCGCTGTCTTTAAATCCACCAAACGGTGCTGAAATAGAAAACTTTTTGTAGGTGTTGATCCAAACCGTTCCTACTTCAAGTGCGCGAGCCATACGCCATGCTTTACGGTAGTTTTCTGTCCAGATGCCTGCGGCCAATCCAAAGCAGCTGTCGTTGGCTTGTTCAAGCAAATCCGCTTCGTTGTCGTATTTCATTACTACCAGCACTGGCCCGAAAATTTCTTCTTGACAGACTTGTGCATGATTTTTTAGGCCAGTGATAATAGTCGGCAAATAGAAGCTGCCCTTTGCAAAATCGCCTTCGGTAAGTGCATGACCACCCGTGACAATCTCGCCGCCTTCTTGAATGGCAAGTTGTACATAACGATCTACCGATGCCAGATGCGCTGCGTTAATGAGTGATCCCATATGTACATTGTTCTGCTCAGGATGACCTACGCGAAGGCCTTTAGTGATTTCGACCAGACGCTTTAAAAATTGATCGAAAATGCTGCTATGAATAAATAAACGTGAACCTGCGATACAGGCTTGACCGGCAGAGCTGAAAATACCGTAAGCAATACCTTTGGCTGCAAGTTCGATGTCGGCATCTGGCAAGACAATCGTAGGTGATTTGCCACCTAATTCAAGCGATGTGGTGATCAGTTTATCGGCTGCAATATGCGCTAAATGACGACCTGTGCTGGTTCCCCCAGTAAATGAGATTTTACGCACCAGTGGATGTTTCACGATCGCGTCGCCAACCACAGACCCTTTGCCGACCAAGACACTTAGCAAGCCCTTGGGCAAACCCGCCTCTTCAAATATTTTGGCGAGCTCCAATGCAATTAATGAGGTGGCTTCAGCGGGTTTTAAAATCACTGCATTACCGCCTGCCAAAGCAGGTGCAAGTTTTTGTACTTCACTGGCAATCGGAGAATTCCAAGGCGTAATTGCAGCCACCACACCAACAGGCTCATGCACACTAAAAGTCATAAAGTCTGCGGCACGCTGCGTGGTCATGTCATCATTCATGGTTTCGCAGGCAGCCGCAACATAGCGGGCTGTAGCAGCGGCGCTCATGACCAGCGCTTTGGTTTCGGCTAAAGGTTTACCGTTATCGCGAGTTTGCAGCTTCGATAACCCTTCGGCACGTGCCTCAATCAGCTCGGCAACCTTGTACAGCACTTTGGCACGCTCATGTGGCATTCGCTCACGCCACTCAGGTGACCGCCATGCCTGATCGGCTTTAACAATCGCTTCTTCAATATCTTCAGGACTTGCCGTCGAGATTTCTGCATTTACCGAATTGTCTGCCGGAAAGATGCTTTGAATCACTTTACCTCGGCCCAAACGCCATTCACCTGCAATATAAAGTTCCTTGACCATTTTGAGCTCCTTTTAAATCTGAATAGCTTCAACACTGTTACGGCATGCACGAATGACACTCAAAGCAGCCAGTGTTGAGGTTTTTGGATTTGATGCCAGCGGCACTCCAATCATTTCAACGGTCATTTGCCCGAATCGGCCCTGTGCCACGATGGTGTGTTTGTTTTGTTGAATTGCCGGATCGACCATGAGTTCGACTTGGGTCTGGTCCATTCCTACACCTGCCAGTGCAATGGTTGCGGCCACATTCGCATTGGCCGGAAATTTAAGTGCTGCCTCACGTGCGCTTCCGCGATAAAACACTGTAGGTGCCTGAACCTGATCGAGATCAATCAACTGTTCTGCATAACTCCCTCGCCAGCTATTCGGGCTTTTGCAGCCTTTATAGGTGACCTGTTCAAGCCCACCTTCTTTGGCCGCGGCTATGCCATCGATACCTGCAATTGCCCCTGCAAGCAAATGCAGATGCGCACCATTTTTTTCGGCTGTTTGCTGCAAATCAGTAAAAAACACGCTGTCGGCCAAGGTACCCACAGAAATGAGTCCAATGGTCCAACCATGCTGCAAGACTTTCTTGGCATGTTCTTTTACCGCTGCCTGACCGGCCACTTCAATCACATAATCTGGCGTGCCTTCACACTGATCGATATCGGAAATCACCTGAATATCGGCACTGACTTTTTGTTTAACACTGTCAATACTTCCCTCAGGAACCACAATCCATTTCAGCGCTAAATCATGGGGCAAGTGCGCATAAACCTCAGAAGCCATTGCACCAAATCCAATCATCATTAATTGCTTCATTGCATTCACCTTATAAATGCTTGTTAAATCCGCCAGAAACATCAATTGTTGAACCTGTGGTATAAGACGCTAACGGCGATGCAAGAAATACCAGTGCGCGAGCAGGCTCCTCAGGCTTACCTAAGCGCTGCATTGGAATTCCGCGTTTTTTGGCAATATTGGCAGTCCACTCTTCCCAAGATTGTTCTTGATCTGAACGGTTGGCATAACGACGCTTCCACTGCGCCGATTCGACCATGCCCAGTAAAATTGAATTGACCCGCACCTTAAGCTGATTAAATTCATGTGCCAACGAATGGGTTAAATTAAGCAGAGCTGCGCGTGCAGATGAGGTTGCGATCATGTGAGGTTCAGGCTGTAACGCCAGTAAAGAATTCACATTGGTAATTGAACCGATTTCCGAGCGTTTAAGATCGTCTAAAAAAGCGCGTACGGGATGCAGTACACTAAAGTATTTCAACTCGATTTCTTTCATCCAGTCTTCATCTTGAGTATCTTCAAAACTCGAGACGCGCCCCTGACCCGCATTATTGATCAGCATGTCGACATTGCCCAGTTCACGATGTACCGTTTGCGCAAACTGTTGAACATCGTGTTTGTCTAAAACATTACAATTTTGTGTGTAAATTTGTGCGCTTGGAAACTTCTCTAAAATGTATTGTTTTGAGTTGTCTAAACGTACTTGATCACGCCCACACCATGCCACTTTGGCACCTTCTGCAACTAAAATTTCCACTGCAGCCAATCCGATACCAGAAGAGCCACCTGTGACTACTGCTACTTTTCCTTCAACTTGGAAGCTCATAGATTATCTCTCGTTAATATGCTGCTTGACGGACAAAACAATTTGATTAAATGATTCAACCTGATCGACATAGCTCAAATGCCCTGCCGCTTGAATCTCGATGTAGTTTCGACATTGAATTTCTTGTGCCAGCTTTTTAATTGCTCCAGCAGGTGTAATGCTGTCGCATTGACCCGCAATCACGGTGCAAGGCACCTTTAAATCGTTTAAGTAATTTCGAATTTCGTCATATGCCAATAAATAAGATGCGTGTGTGAATCCTTCGAGGTGCAGGTTCTGCATGACCTGTTCAATCAACTCTAGAATCACTGGCGTTTTTAAAAAAGTGAGATGCGGCCCACGTGTCTGAGCCAATCCTGTTTGACCTAGCTCGACCAATAATTTTGGCCGTTTGTGATATACATCAGCCTGTTGTTCGGCGCTGTAACGCTCATAACCCTGCGCCACATTTGCAATGATGAGTTGTTCCACACGATCGGGATAACACTGGGCAAATGCACTGGCCTGCAATGCACCAAGCGAGTGGCCAACCACAATCGCTGTATCGATGTTCAGACCATCCAGAAGTGCTTTTAAACGCTCGGCATAATCTGTTGCTTTGGGCTCGGCCGTGTTTAAAGGATCTGATAATCCATACCCCGGTGCATCCCATGCAATAACGCGAAAATGATGACCCAGTGTTTCCAATTGCTGCACCCAAGACCCCGAACCTGAGCTGATGCCATGTAATAGCACCAGCACTTGTTCACCTGAGCCAGACTCACGATAGGCTTGCGTAGCACCAGAAATCTCAAGCATCTGAACTGGAAAATGCTGTAATTTTTCGACAAGTGTCATCATGATTTCCCGATATAGGGAACTTTTGCACACCAAGGAGTGCGTCGAGTTCCCGTTTTGAAGATTGATGTAGCTGCGCGCTATATCTGCATTTAGTTACGTTTAATTTGAGACAACGGATGCTCAGGCGGATAATTCGGAATCGTCGGCTTACCCGCACCGAGCATCACACACATCAAGGCATCGTCTTGACCCGGATTAAACAGACCTCGGTAAATTCCTGGTGGAATCGAAATCAGATCACGTTCTTTTAAACGCGTACTAAATTTTTCACCGTTATGCTCGATAAACAGGTCAATTTCACCACGCAACATAAAGAACACTTCTTCCACATCGTGATGAATGTGCAATGGCCCTTCACATTGTGGCGGCAAGACCATGGTCGAAAAGGTAAAGTTTTCGGCAGGAACCGTATTGCTGTCTTGCCCTACGCCTGTTGCACCAGACCCCATGTAACGCATCTGTGCACGGCGGTATTTCGGGTCATAATCGGCCTGAAACTTGAGCGCGTCGAAATCGTATTCACGTGTCTCGAATCGGGCGATACGGGTAGTTAACCATTCTTCTAAACTGGTTCCTTCTGGTTGATTCCATGATTCAAATTGTTGAGTACTCATGACTGACTCCTACTTAAAATTGAAAATGAATTAGTAACGTTTGAGTAATGGGGTGAGAAAGAACGATCCCACAATTGCCACCACGGCCAAGAACGTGATTCCCAAGTTAAAACTGCCTGTTTGCATCACAATCATGCCAATCAGAACTGGAGCGGCCGCACTGGCAAAATTTGCCAAACCATTAAATATTCCCCCTGCGGTTGCACCCACATCGGCAGTGGTGACACGCGCCAGTAGGGCAAAAATAGCCGCTACGCCAAAGCCCCATGCCATTGAACTGACCGACATGGCCGCAATAATGAGAAGTGGACTGGTCATCAGCACCATGACGTAAAGCGAAATTCCGGCTATTAGTAACCCACCAAAGACCTGAACAGCACGCTTCCCCAATTTGTCTGAAAATATCGCACCGACAATTTCACCAATTAGCATGGCTATAAATGGTAAGCTCGAATAAAAACCGAACTCTTTCAGATTGAATCCCTTGTCTTGAATTAAGTAAGACGGCACCCAGCTATTGAGTCCCCACAAATAGGTCATGAGGGCGATATTGAACAAACACACCAACCAAAAAGCGCCGTTTTTTAGCAATACTTTGGTATTTTTGAGGTGTCCCTGAAAATTGACACGTTTACCGGTCCCTTCGAGTTCGATCGACTTACGTAAATTAAGATTGCGTAGCCCCACCAACACCAACAGCATGACGATCAGGGTTAAGCCAGCCATTACAAAAAAGGTGGTGTGCCAGTCATGCTTGGCCAAAACGGCTGCGGTAATTGGGAAGCCTAGAAAAGCGCCAATCGGTGTTCCCAGCAAAAACATGGTCGATGCACGCGCTTGCTGACGATCTGTATAGGTTTGTTTGACAATTGCATAGGCCAAAGCAAACAACGGACCTTCTGCAATACCTAGCAGAACTCGCAACAACAGCATGGTGCCGTAATGGGTGGTAAAACCCATGATAAACATCAGCACACCCCAAGAAGTGACGCTCCAAAACAGCATCTTTTTCGGATTAAAAATATCTCCGAGAAAACTTAAGAAAATCGATGAGAATCCGTAGGCCAATAAAAAGCTGGTCATTAACCAACCCAGTTTTGCCTTATCCTGTGCAATCCCCATGGCATCTTGAAAGTGCGGATCTGAAAACAGCACGGCAATACTAATCTTGTCAAAGAACGCCAGTACCACGCACGCCATCAGTACAAATGCGGGTATCCAGTGTTTGAATCCTTTTTTTTCATCTACATCATTTAACATGCAAACGTTCCTTCGATTTGGCTAAAGATCTGAAAATGATTGATCTGGCTAGACGTCGTGAAGCTTTATTAAGGTTTAAGCTTCATGACATTAAATTCTGGATTTGTCAGTTGCGCTGGATCGAGTACGGTCCCATTTTGAATCCAACGCTTGGCTAGCTTGACCAGCTTGGCGTCGTTGACTGAAATCATGTTGATCAAGCGCTGCTGTGCATCCAGATACAAATAACTGATCTGGGTATCACTACATTGACGCACCACCAAGCTCGGATTTAACTCGGGTTGATAGGTGCCCAAAATTTGAATATTGAAGTGATACTGATCGGACCATAACCATGGAATGTCGGCATATTCCGTTGCCACACCCATCATGGATTTTGCTGCCGCGATTGCTTGATTTTGTGCATTGGCCCAAGACTGGATGCAATACCCCAAGACCGGATGAATCGCGACATCGCCGGCAGCATAAATATTTGCATCGGAAGTTTGTCCGAAACGGTTCACTACTATGCCGTCTTTTACCTCTAAGCCAGCATGAACGCCCAACTCTTTGGCAATTTCGGCACCTGCTCCCACCACCACGCAGTCGTAACAACGCGATGGTTCAGGATGATTGAGCACATTAACGCTTCCGTTAGAGGCTTCGATCAAATGCAAGTTTTTACTGTTTAAGTGAATATGTGTGCCCTGTGCGGTGTGAATGTCATACAAAAACTTAGACACTTCTGGACTAACGCTACGGGCACATAGACGTTCAGCATATTCAAATACATCTACAGTTTTGCCCTGTTTACGTGCGGTTGCCGCAATTTCAAGCCCGATCCATCCGCCACCCACAATGGCCACAGACTGTGCTGTATCGAGTAGTTTTGCTAAACGCTCGCAATCTTGGACATCTCGTAATGTCACAACATTTGGTATATCTTTCCATGTATTGGCTGGAACTCGTGCACGGCTCCCAGTGGCAATCAGTAATTTGTCATAGGCAAGGACTTTGCCACTTTCCAAAGTGACTTGCTGACTCACACGATCAATTTGTGTAGCACGGTCAGGTTTGTGTAGATGGATTGAGAAAGCATCAATTTGTTCAGGAGAAAATAAATTTAGACTGTCGTAGGTAGCTTCTTTCGACAGCACTTGCTTTGATAGTGGTGGACGCTCATAAAAAATCTGGTTTTCGTCTGAAACCACATGAATTTCGCCAGTAAAGCCTTCTTGTCTAAGCGTGCTTACAGCCCAACCTGCTGCCTGCCCTGCTCCTACCACTACGATTCTCTCCATGTCCTCTCTCCTTTAATCCTTTTTTAATGCGATACAGGTTTCACCTGACGACGCGTATCATGATCAAGCCCACCTTCAATCGCCCACTCAGTAAAAAGCTCCAGACGATGTTCTTCAAAACGTGGTTGCCATGCCTCAGTGAGATAATCGTCGTTGGTGTAATACTCAAATGCACCGCCCAATGGAGAATTCACATACCAGAAGTACGCCGAAGAAATTGGATGACGCCCCGGCCCGATGAAGGTGGACCACTGCGAACGATTCATGTGTAGACCACCGCCAATCACCTCATGGATATCACGTACCACAAAAGCCACATGATTTAGGCCCGCAGGTTTATTTGGAACGGACAACAAGAACAGATCATGGTGATAGCCTTCGCCACGACAGCGCAGAAATGCCCCACGATTGACATAAGCATCGGATAGGTAAAAGCCCAATTTTTCTTTATAAAAATCTTCGGTCTTTGCTAAATCAGGTGTAAAGAACACCACATGACCTATGGCAATCGGCTCACCTTTTTCATATACGGGACTGGCGGCATTAATGCGCTGGATATTGCCGTATTGATTGATACCTTCTGTTTTTTGTTCAGGTATATCGTGCGTGATTGAACGCTGAAATACGATGGTCATACCATTTGGATCGCGGCACTGAACATAACCTTCACCTTGCTCAAAACCGTCGACGTCTTTTAAACACAGCGCAAAGTGATTCAAGTCAGTGTCTTCGCTTACCCCCCATGTCACTTCACGTAAGGTGGAACCCGCTTCAATTGCAGCAGGTAAACGTGAATCGGCGAGATCAAATATATAAAGTTTGCTGCCGTTTTGTGTTTGAAAGAGTTCAGTATTGTCCAGATCAGATGTATGCTGAGACAACCCGAAATCACGCAGAAACTTTGTGGTTTGAGCCCTGTCTTCTACACCAAATTTTAAAATTTCGATTCCCTTGATCATGCATAACGCTCCTAATTAAAGACAAAGCCACCATTGACCGGAATATTCTGTCCCGTCACAAATGAAGCCAGATCGGACAATAAATAAATTGCAGTGCCGTTTAAGTCTTGCGGATGCTGCTGACGCTGGATTGCGCGTCCAGTGACATAAAGATTGTGACGTTCTTGCGGTACATATTCAGTTGCTTCCACCAAGGTTAGGCCCGGTGAAATGGTGTTGACGCAAATCTCAAATTCGCCTAACTCTCGCGCCATTGAACGCGTCATGGAAAGAATGGCCCCTTTACTGGCCACATAAGCCATCAATCGAGGTGCTCCCCACAATGCGGTATCCGAGGCGATATTGACGATTTTTGCGCTACCAGATTGCTTCAAATATGGCACGCATGCCTGCACCATCAGCCATGTGCCTTTTACATTAATGGTCATGACCCGATCCCATAGCACAGGATCATATTCCATTAAATCTTGACCACCGACTCCGGTTGCCAGTGCAGCACAATTGACCAAACCATCCAGCCCGCCCATTTTTTGAATGGCAAACTCAGCACACTGATGTACAGATTCAGGCTGCGACAAATCGAGTGCAGTTGAATAAACCGTTAGGCCCTGCTGTTTTAACTCTGCGGCTTCTTGGTGAACCAGTTCATCTAGAATATCTGCCATCACAACCTCCGCGCCCGCTTGTGCGATAGCTTGTGCAAAGCCAAGCCCCAAGCCACGTGCCGCTCCGGTCACAATGATTTTTTTACCTTGCAGTAATGTATGAGAAGACATAACCAATCCTTAAGGCGTTTGTGCCAGCGCCGAGGTATCCAGCAACGCGATTTTTTTCAGCTGCTTTTCGGCATCTTTTTTCATCAGACGGCGTAAGCGCGATAAGCCCACATCGTGTTGATACAAAAACTCTTTTGAACGTGCATTTGGCGCAAGATTTTCCAAAATGATGCGATCTTGCTCCAGTACATCCCAGTGGAGTTTTTCAAGATGATTGCGATACAAGAACCGCCATACGTGGCGTTGCCAGCCAGACACCTGACGGCAGCGCCAGAAAAACACGCGCGTATTATTGGCATCGATAGGCGTGGCAAAGCCGACAATCCAGAACACTCCACCCGGACCAAATTCTTTGCGATACGGAATAGATAAACGTAACCAGCTGGTTCCAGTTTGGCCATATTCGACCCAGTCGAAGTTCACCCCAGTTTGACCTTCTTTTTCGAAAATAAAGCCATGTTCGGTATTGCGATGCTTCATCTCGGCTGTACGCTCACCTTCTGCCATAGAATGCGAGGTACAGTGCAAATACGTTCCATGCATAGGATCCATCACGTTATCAATTGCATACTGATGATTGACCTTCCAGTCGGCCTGACACAAAAATGAACTCCATTCTTCACTAGCCAATTGCTCCGGGAAAGCTAGTTCCGCTGGTGGTTCGTTCAGATCCAGACCAAACCAAATAAAGATGGCATCGTGCTTTTCTATCACTGGATAGCTTTTTACACATTCAGCGCCTTTGAGTGGACATTCATGTACAGCAGGTACATCTTCAACCATCCCCTTGCCATTCACTTCTACACCGTGATACCAGCAGGCAACTCGGTTTCCAAGATTCCAACCTAACGACAAACGAGCGCCACGGTGCGGACAGCGGTCTTCAAGTGCATGCAATTGACCGTCATGATCACGCCACACCACAATATTTTCACCTAAACGAGTGATTCCAACCGGATTTGCATTGACTTCCCAACTGGCCAGAACGGGATACCATTGATCACGTAAACCCAGTTCAAGATAGTCTTCTGTACTTGAAGCTTGTTGATAGATTGCATTCATGTCTTTTCTTCCCTGATCTCAATAACCCAAACGCTGCATTTCTTCGCTAAAGCTCTGCATGGTCCAAACTTCACCAGATTCGCGACGAAAACCTTGCTGATTTAGCGCTGCAACCAGATCATTTAGCTCTGTAACCCCAGAAGCAAAAGCCTGGATCAGGTGTTTAACAAAATCCTGTTCATATGCAGTAGGTGATTTATAACGGGTTTGCCAAACCAAATGCTCTACTTGACCCGGAATCTGGATATTGTTGATACCAGCTTCCAGTGAAGGTGTGGCGTTAATCCAATTGGCCAGTTTTTCGTTAAATTGTTTCACGGCAAATTTCCTTGCTTGCTATTACAGTTGAATCTGGATCTGTTGCCCGTCCACGCGCACGGGATAAGTACACAGATCACGACATCCTGGTCCGCTTTTTAGTTCACCGGTTTGAATATCAAAAATCGCTTCGTGCAATGGACACTCTACGGTTTGATCTTCAATAAAGCCTTCTGTGAGCAACGCAAACGCATGTGGACACACATTTTCGATTGCAAAGTACTGCTCATCGATAACGAATACACCAATTTTTTTGTCGTTTACTTCAACTGCTTTTGGTTCATCTTCCGAGACATCATCAATGCCACAAACTGAAATCCAACTCATCGTTTGAGCCCTCGATATTGTTTTATATACAAAACATTTGTTTATTTCCAAAACATATGCAAAGGATAATCCTCAAATTGATTTTATGTCAATAAATAAAAAATTATATATTTCATAATCTTAATTATTTTTAAATATTTTATTACGTTTTATCAATTAAATTTAGTTTTATATATAAACATTGTTTTAAGTATTCTTTATCATTACAATAGAATCAAAATAAAGCACATTGCACCAAAATCACTCCCCCTTTTATTTCTAGGAATTTTTATCGAATGAGCATAGCTGTAGAAGAAGATGTCGTAGACGTCGAGGCGAGCAAAAATGACGATCGCTATTTGGTTCCAGGGCTTGTACGCGGTTTAGCCATCTTGCAGGCGTTCAATCAAGAAGCACAGGAAATGACCATTTCTGAAATTGCCGAAATTTTAGATGTGAACCGTTCTAGTGCATTTCGTTTGATTTACACTTTAGAATCCTGTGGATTTTTGCGCAAAGCATCGCAGAAAACCTATGCGCTAGATTCCAAAGTCATGGAGTTAGGTTTTAATAGTTTGTCAAAGCTGTCACTGCTCGATTTATCGACACCTTTGATGAAAGATTTACGCGATCAAACCAAAATTGCAGTACATCTTTCCATTTTAGAAGGTACGCATATTGTCTTTGTAAATAATATTCAGTCGACTGGCCCATTCACCAGTACCATTAGTTTGGGTACGCGCTGGCCAGCTCACGCCACCGTCATTGGTCAATTACTGTTATCAAATTTACCCGAAACAGAAATTCGTCAGCGCTACCGTAAGTTTGATGAATGGGATACTTTTTCCGAACTGACCCCAAAAAATCTAAAAGAACTGCTACTGCGTTTAAACTTTGTGAAAACTCAGGCATCGATGGTGAGCTGGGGTCATTACAACCATGACATGGCAGCATGTGCAGCACCGATTTATCGTCAGTCTTCAAAAGAAATGGTGGCGGTGTTGTCTGTTAGCTGCCCGATCAGCACCTATGACGAAACAACATTTAAGCAAGATATATCCAAACAGGTTATTGAAACTGCTGAAAAAATTTCAAAATTTATTTATTAGTCGTATAGGCAATGGATTGCCGACCACTCATGTTTAATCTTGCATTGTTTTTTGATGATTTCTCCCACTTTATCTGTACCTTAAAAAATCAACATGATTTTCTCTCAAACGAATGACTTGACATTGTTCAAGTTCAGCTTAATGATATAGATTGTTTTATATATTTAACTTTGTTTTGTATTTAAAACAAATAATAACTCGATCTTTTAGGTAAAACAAAACGAGAATACAGGTATGGACACATTACGAATTGCAATCGTTGGCGGTGGTGTTGGCGGCTTGGCTGCCGCAATTGCCTTAAGTAAGTCGGGCCACAAGGTCACGGTCTTTGAACAAGCTGCTACATTTTCACGTGTGGGAGCAGACATTAATCTCACCCCAAATGTGGTTAAAGCACTGGATGGCTTAGGTGCTGGCCAAACCATTCGTAAATTAGGAGCCATGCCAACTTATCGAATCAGTCGTGATTGGGATACGAGCCTTGAAACCTCTCGCTTAGGTATGAGCCAAGTGGCTGAACAACACTATGGTGCACCACAAGTCACCATCCACCGTGCAGATATTATTCACGCTTTGGCTGAATTATTTCCTGTCGAACACATTCAGTTTTCCAAACGTCTGTGTCATTTAGAGCAGCATGCATCCGGCATTGATTTAAGTTTTGAAGATGGTACACAACAACAGTTTGATGTGGTGATTGGTGCAGATGGTATCCATTCACGTGTGCGTAGTGCTTTATTTGGCGAAGAATCTCCACGCTTTACCGGAATTGTGTCCTTTCGCTCTGTTGTACCGACAGAAAGAGTACAACATGTACCCGAAATCGATGCATTTACCAAATGGTGGGGCCCAGTCCCTCAGCAGCAGATTGTGACGTTCCCACTCAATCAAGGTAAAGACACCTTTATTTTTGCGACGACCGGGCAAGAGAGCTGGACAGAAGAATCATGGACCAGTGAAGGTGACGTAAATGAATTGCGCGCATTTTATAAAGATTTTCATGCGGATGCACGTGCCCTGCTTGATGCCTGCGACACGACCCTAAAAAGTGCGCTTTATGAACGTGATCCACTGCAAAATTGGTCTGTCGGTTGTGTAACGCTATTGGGTGATGCCTGTCATCCAATGCTTCCATTTATGGCACAAGGTGCCGGTATGGCAATTGAAGATGCGGTAGTACTTGGACGCTGCCTTGCATCGGTCAGCTCTCACACAGATATTGAACGGGCACTTCAAGTTTATGAACTCACTCGACAAGAGCGTACCGCTAAAATTCAACTCGGTTCTCGTGGCAACCAATGGATGAAGCAACAAGGTAACGCCGACTGGGTCTATCAATACGATGCGTGGCAGACTGAACTTGCCAACACCAGTAACGCTTAAAATCAAAAGATCCTGCTTAAGCAGGATCTTTTTTAAAGCAGTAAGCATTCCTTAAATTGTACTCATGAGTGAACTCAGTAAAGCCAGCATTCAAGAATGATACGAACCATTAACTACTCAAGCCAATGATTTAACAGGTTTAACATCTGTATCTTGATCGTGCTGACGATAAAATGCCTTACCTAGACTTAAAATCAGGAAGATTGCCAAAACAAATACGATACCGTAATAGGCATATAAAGTTGCAGGTGCCAAACCCTTGTCTAAAAACATACCTGCAACCGTTGGCGATATAATGGCACCAATTCGGCCAAATCCAATTGCGTAGCCCACTCCACGACTACGAATATTGGCATCGTAAATGGTTGGCGAAATTGAATACAAGCCTGCCACGCAGCCATTGATGAGTGTGCCAAGCAACAGCCCGACCACCAGTGCAATGCTGACTTGCGATGAGACTGCCACAAAGAGCCAGACACATGCAGCGGTTAAACCTAAAAATACACTGAGCGCATAGAAAATTTTGACACGTGAGGCCAGTAAGCCAATAATTGCCGCACCAAAAATTCCACCAATACTGATTAAAATACCCGTACTCACGCCTTGATCTGGTGACATTCCCATGCTGATCAAAATCTTTGGTGTCCAGCTCATGACAAAATAGAATCCGAACATCACCAAGAAGAATGAAAACCAAAGGCATAAGGTTAAAAAGCCTTGTTTACCCTGAAACAGTTTTGCAATATCACCTGCTTCTTTGGTGCCATTTTTATCGTAGATTGGCAAGGTGTCTAAGCGAACTAACCCCATACGCTGCATGACAGCATTGATTTTTTCGAGTGCTTGTTTTGGTTTTTTAGCCAATAAATAATCCAGCGAATCTGGCAATACCCAATAACTCACCAGCAACATCAGCAGTGTTGTCACGCCACCTGCCAAGAAAATCGAGCGCCAGCCTAAGTGTTCAACAAAGGCCAAAGACAATACACCACCCAGAGTTGCGCCAATACCATAACCTGTTGACATCAGGCTCACTGCAAGGCTACGCCATCTTAGATTGGCATACTCGCTCGCCAATACGTTACTACTGGCCAAGATACCACCCACACCAATACCCGTAATAAAGCGCAATGCAGCCAACATGCCATGACTGGTCACAAAGGCACATGCCAACATACTAAGGCCGGAAATCCCCAAACAAATCAGAATCAGAAAACGGCGACCAATTTTATCTGCCAATGGCGCTAAAAAGATGGAGCCTGCGGCCATACCGAACAAGCCAGCGCTGAGTAACATTCCGATTTGCGCACCTGAAAGTGACCACTCAGCAGAAACTGACGGTGCGGTAAAGGCCATCACCATCACATCAAAGCCATCAATGATATTCAAACAAATACAGATCCCAATCACAAACCACTGATAGCGGCTCATGGGGTTTTGATTAATTTCGCTGAGTACGTCGCGTTGCATGTGGGTATCTCCATGTCTGGACAGCGATACACGCCACATTTAACAGTATAAATGCCGGGTGATTATGCATATCCATATCCATAATTGCCTAAAAGGAATTAAATAACTAAAAATAAATAACAGTAGTGTTCAGGTCTCTGGAGCGTCCTGCTCACGTTAAATAGTGATCAACTCGATTGATCAAAGCAACAATTTCCAGATTTTATTGTTCGATAAACGTACAAATAAATTGATGATCGTACATTTAATTTATTTTTCTCAAGCGAAGCTTCAGGTTCAGTTAAATAACTTCATTTCCTCAAACATGGATCCAATATTGCTTTTCCAATTCGATCTATGAGATTTTTTATTTATGACTTAAATGTGGATTAAACCTATCTCATTTAAATAAAAAAATAATGAATCATGAAATAATTACTGAACTATGTAAAAAAAACATACAAATTTAATTTTGTTCTAAAGAAAAATCTAAATTGACGAATAGTCAAAACTCAATTAAATTGGATCCAATAAGTGATAAGGAGCTGTCACAAATGTTTATAAAAAATGCATGGTACGTCGCCTGCCGTCCAGAAGATCTTCAGGACAAGCCATTAGGTCGAACTATTTGTGGTGAAAAAATCGTCTTTTATCGTGCCAAAGAAAATAAAGTGGCTGCTGTAGAAGATTTCTGTCCGCATCGCGGCGCACCGCTGTCACTCGGTTATGTCGAAGATGGTCATCTGGTTTGTGGCTATCACGGCTTGGTCATGGGCTGCGATGGAAAAACTGTCGCAATGCCAGCACAACGCGTGACTGGTTTTCCGTGCAATAAAGCATATGCTGCTGTGGAAAAATACGGTTTTATCTGGGTTTGGCCAGGCGATATCGGGTTGGCAGACGAGAGCACACTTCCAGAACTTGAATGGGCCGATCATCCCGAATGGGGTTATGGCGGAGGTCTGTTTCATATCCAGTGTGATTATCGATTAATGATTGATAATCTGATGGATCTCACCCACGAAACCTACGTACATTCGAGTAGTATTGGTCAAAAAGAAATTGACGAAGCTTTGCCTGTGACCAAGGTCGACGGCGATCACGTGATTACCGAACGTTATATGGAAAATGTGACTGCCCCACCGTTTTGGAAAATGGCATTACGTGGCAACCATTTGGCCGATGATATTCCAGTTGATCGCTGGCAGCGCTGCCATTTTTATGCACCAAGTAATGTGCATATTGAGGTGGGCGTGGCGCATGCAGGTTATGGCGGATATCATGCACCTACAGACAAGAAAGTCTCGGCGATTGTGGTCGACTTTATTACGCCTGAAACTGAAACCTCGCATTGGTATTTTTGGGGAATGGCACGTCACTTTCAGCCCGAAAATCATGAATTGACCGATCAAATTCGTGAAGGTCAAGGCAAAATCTTTACCGAAGATTTGCAAATGCTGGAACAACAGCAACAAAATATTTTGAACAATCCGCACAGAAAGTTATTAATGTTGAATATCGATGCGGGTGGTGTTCAATCACGAAAAATTATTGAGCGTCTGCTGGCCAAAGAAACAACGCCACCGCCAGATCTTCAAGATCGCCAGTTTCCCAATATTCGCGTGATATAAGGCAGCATGACATGGACGTGATCATTGATAAAATTCATCAGCTCACTGCACATATTCGTGCTTTTGAACTGGTTTCGACACAGGGTGATTCGCTTCCGGCTTTTTCGGCAGGTGCGCATATCGATGTGCATTTAAAAAACGGCTTCACTCGTCAATACTCACTTTCAAACTGTAGCAGCGAAAGACATCGTTACGTGATTGGCGTGTTACACGATGAACATTCACGTGGCGGTTCGCGCTGTATGCATCTGGACTATAGCGAAGGTGATCGTTTACAGATTAGTCCACCACGTAACTTATTTGAGCTGCATCCGCAAACTGGCCGTGCCATGTTATTTGCAGGGGGAATTGGCATCACACCGATCTTATCGATGGCCTATCAATTAAAGCGTGAACAGATTCCATTTGAGCTGCATTATTTTGTGCGGTGCCACGAAATGCTTGCATTTTATGGCAATTTAACCACGCATTTTCCAGATCATCTTCATTTACATATTCAAGATCAACCTGAAACGGCGTGCAATATGGCGCAGGTATTAGCCGATGCCAGTACAGACCATCATCTCTATGTTTGTGGCCCAACAGGTTTTATGCAGTTTGTGATGGATGCAGCCGTTGAGGCGGGTTGGTCAAATGCGCAATTGCATCAGGAACATTTTGCTGCTGCACCAGTCGATCAAACCAGTAACCGGTCTTTTCGAATTAAAGTTCTCGGTTCCGGCCAAACGATTGAGGTTCCGGCCAATCAAACAGCAACCCAAGCACTGCTTGCGCATGGTTTTGACGTGCCTATTTCATGTGAACAAGGCGTATGCGGAACCTGTATGACCCGTGTACTTGCTGGCATTCCAGAGCATCGCGATGTGTTTATGACAGATGAAGAGCATGCGTCAAATCAGTATTTTACGCCATGCTGCTCAAGAGCCAAGTCAGAGACCTTAGTGATTGAGCTTGGATAAAAGGTTTTCTCCTATACATCTTAAGCCCATGTATAGGAGTTTTTTAATCTGCAATCAGATGCCGAACGGTCTCGCCCAAAATGGCAACACTGCTATGTTCGCGCATCAGGTTTTCAGCACGCCCCGCTTGTCGATGCAACAGCGCATCGTAAATGGAGCAATGCTGCAAATGTGCGTAATGCAAACGGCGATATTCTGAAAGCGCCTGAGATGAATCGAAGGTAATGGCTTGCGCTGACGCAAAAGGCAGTTGATTATTCTTAGCGAGCGCCTGCATCAGGGCAATATTTTTTGCCCCTTGAAGAATCGTGTCATGAAAAATCGCATTAAAATGATCATAGGTTTCTATCTCTGCGTCGCCGAAACTGCTGTGCGCTGCAAAAAGCTTTTCGATTTCTTCAATACAGCTTTTAAGTGTGCTTTTCTGCTCATCGTTTAAGCCTTTTTCTGCCAAGGTTTTGGCTGCCAAACCTTCAAGCACACCACGCACTTCAATCGCATCTTGAATCAACTGATCAGAAATTTCACGTACCAGATAACCACGCGTAGGATTCTTGATCAAGAGTCCTTCTTGTTCGAGCAGTCGAAAAGCCATACGCACTGGCTGACGCGATACACCTAGTAGTTCAGCCGTTGGAATTTCAGCAATCCGACTCCCGCCTGCAAGTTCGCCAGCAATAATCATTTTTCTGAGTTTTATTAAGACTTGTTGTCCTGAAGACATTTGCGCCACTTTTTAGCAATCAAGAATCCATTCGATGCTATCAATTTAAGGCGTAATCTGACAATGATAATTATGTGAGTTTTGCTTTAAATTTGAGTGATTTAATGACAAAACAGTCTCGATTTTGATGACTGTCTTGTCAAAAAATCACTTGTAAATGAAATCAATATTTTCCAGAAAAATTGGCACTAACACGCTGTGCTAAATAATCTTTGGCGGTAATGTCGGGATACTTGCCTTGAGGGCTTTGAATCAGCACATCCTCATTGGCTTGACAGAAAAATGCAAGGCTATAGCGAGCGCCTTGATATTCATCATCGGCTGGATTTTTGACACGATGGAAATTAGATGGCAATAAATCATCACTCCAGCGGGTGAGCATATCGCCAATGTTGCAGGTAATGACATCTTTACATGGCTCAATCGAGGTCCACTCCTGCTCGTCCATCTCTTTGCCCGGACACACCTGCAAGCCCCCTTGGCCTTCTTGCTGAAATAATAATGTTAAACAGTCAAAATCGGTGTGTGCGCCTGCACGCCATAATCCTAGTTCTTCTTTAAGCGCAGGATCGACCGCATAATAATGCAACATGCGTAAGGTACTTTGATAACTTGACTGCGAAGGATCATGCGCCTGTGTGAAAAACTCTTCTGCAAAACCGAGTTTATAGGCAAAGCAGGATAAAATTTTCATTCCTACCGACCAGCACTTTTGTTCAAAATCGAGCATATCGGTTTTAAAGTGTGGAAGTTCTTGTTCGGTTGGCCAAAGCTGTTGCATGCGTGGCCGGGTAATTTGATAGGACTCTTTCTGATCGGGCGTTTGTGTAGAGGGCCGAATTTGTGCTTTGCTTTCCCATCCGGCATTACGAGTTAAGGGATACTGTGCTTTGATATCTCGCGGTAAGGCAAAAAATTGCTCGGCCATTTTAAAGGCATGGTCGATATCTCGGCTTGAAATTCCATGGTTATACACCTGAAAAAAACCGATTTCGATTGCAGCAGACCAGAGCTGATCGGCAATTTCGTATTTGCGCTGTTCAAAGTCACTTAAATCGATCATTCGGATTTCACGTTGGGTTTCGGTGCCTATACTGCCCATCCGTGATTCTTTTTGTAGTTCCTGCATTGAAAATTCAGCTTTTGGGTAATGTCGACTGTTCATTTTTATCACTCACATTCAAGTAAATTTTAATGACATGACCCAATACGCTAAAATGATAGTCAAGTATTGAGTCACACTAAACGTCACGCCTTTTTCAAGCTAACGCTTAGAGCAATGACCCACATACTCGTTTTTTATATGTTGACAGCTTCTACTCTCAATTAAATTAAGCAAACACTATGCCAATGTAAAATTGCAAAAAATCATAATGAAACGCAAGATTAAAGGCCCATTCTACCCTGCGCTGCATCAGATTGTGGCAATGTTGGCTGTTTAACTGCATTATGAGTGTGCATGCCTTAATTTTCAGGCAAAAAAAAGCCACATCTGAGGGTGTGGCGAAGGGTATTTCAAGATGCCGATTGGAGATTGGCATAAGCTGCTAGGCTTGATAAGAAGATTAGTGCCCGGAACTTAATTCAAACTTAATTTTATGCAGCGAAATGTAATCATCGCATATTATTTTCATCTTATTGAAAACGATAATTGAGCGTCACAAACATTTCGCGCGGATTGCCCGGCGTCACCCATTCGTCTTTTAAACTAGACACGTAATACGCTTGATTAAACAGATTCTTCAAGCTGAACTGAAAACTGAGCTGAGGCGTCACCTGATAGGCAGCGTTTAAATGCACTAAAGTATAAGCTGGAAGATTAAAACCATTGTCATATACATTGCCTGAGCGCTTTGACAAATATTGAATATTGCTGCCTACAGCAACTTTTTGCCCACCAGACTGCCAAAGATCATACATCATCATCAGGCTGGCATTATGTTTCGGGCTATTGAGTAGCGCACTGCCCTTTTGAATGCCCGCAGCCGCCTCAGTTTTTGATACCTTAGCATCAATATAGGCATAGGCCAGTTTTAGGTTGAGTGCATCGATGGGCTGAGCGGTGAAGTCCCATTCGATACCGCGACTGCTTTCCTCAGCGGCAGTGATCATGTACGACGAGTCGACGGGATTGGTGGTGAGAACATTTTGCTTCTTGATTTGAAAAATAGACCATGATGACATTAGGCGATCATCAAAGGCACTTTTTTTCATGCCAAGTTCATAGGTCCATGCTTTTTCGGGTACAAACGGTTGTTGCTGGATATCTAAGCCAGAATTTAAGTGAAAGGATTGCCCTGCACTCACAAATACTGAAGTGGCATCGTCCACTCGATAATTCAGTGCAGCTTTCGGGCTCCACTGAGTAAAGCGTTGCTGACCCGATGTCTGCGCCACAACCTCGTTATAACGTTGTTGATAATAATCGAAACGACTCGCAAGCAATAAAGTCCACTTAGGTGAAAACTCAATCGCATCACTGAAGCTCAGTGCCACATTATTTTGACGCTCATGTGTGTTGTAAACACTCGACACCGCCGGTAAATTAATCCCGTATTGAGGATGGTAAATATTGATCAGACTCTCGGTCGATCCTTTTTTGCGATAACGCAGCAAATGGTTTTGAATGGTCAAATCGCTATAGCTTAGCCCAATCGACCAGCGGTGCTTGGCTTGTGCTGTTTCTAGCTCACCTTGTACATCATGATTAAACAGATAACTGGTGGTATCGTAGATACGATAGCGTCGCTCACGATTGAGATCACCCTGTGCATTTAAAAGTTGATAAGCTTCAGACGAAAATCCACGCCAAGTGTTGTCTTTGTAGTTAATGGTACTGGTACTGGTCCAGTTATTGGCCCATTGGTGGCGGAGTCTAAGCTGCTGCAAATAATCATTCATGGTCATCAGACCATCGTCTTTTTCACCCAAAAAACGTGTATTGGGAATTTTCCCCAACTGCTGGTTCACAGCGGTCACTCCCCGATCGAACAGGCTGTTGATGACTGTATATTCGCTGTCATAGTCAAGTTGCGTCGCATCATTGGGTTGCCAAGTCAGTTGAGGTGCTACGAACAATCGATTGTTTTTCACTTCATCTCGAAAGCTGTGGTTGTTTTCATATGCCACCCCAATACGATACGCCACGGTGTCGGTTAACGCATTGCTAGCATCAATTGCGGTACGGTACTGATCATAGGAGCCACCCCGAAGCTCGATACTATACTCTGGATGAAATTGCGGTTTTTTGGTCACAATATTGACGGTTCCGCCCGGATCACCCGCACCATAAAGTGCAGCTTCTGGCCCTTTTAAAAACTCGATTCGCTCAATATTAATCAAATCATGCGCAGCATTCAGCCCCAGATACGCATTGACTCCATTTCGTAACGCAGCAGCACCAATGGTCTGATCGGTATTGAAACCACGAAACGAATAATTGTCCCAAAGCCCTCCTAAAGGGTTGAGTAAACTCACACCACTGACCAAGCCAATCACATCCCCAACACGCTGTGCATTGCTGTCTCGGAGCATCGCCTGATTCACCACCTGAACATTCTGCGGAGTTTGAAATGGGTCGGTTCCCGACTTTGTGGCCTCAGAGCTAAGCGTATTTAAATAAGAATGATCTTCCGATTGTGCCATGACCTGAAGCGTCTGCAATACCGCGGTTTCTTGCGCATACCCCGTGTGTAGCACACAAAAAAATGGTGCAAATGAATATAAAAAGTGCCTGCTACGCAGTTTCATTTTGGTGATCCAACAGTTGCAATTACGATAAATTACAATAAAATACCATCTTGTACACAAGTTTGTATAAGTCGTTTGACGTATTTTTTCCAATCTGCTGCCCGAGCACAATGCCTAAACTATGACTGCTGAATTTTTTGGTTTATTTCGATGCATTTTTTTGCTGACATTTATGGGATTGGTATGCGCTGCCTGTACGCCTGTACATGTACCGTCAGATCAGGCAAATACAGTTCAAATAGATGTGACAGACCGATACGGCAATAGAGTTCAACTGCAAAAGCCAGCACAGCGGATTGTGTGCCTGTTTGAGGCCAGCGTCGATGATTTGTATATGCTGGGTGCAGGTTCGGCACTGGTGGGCATTCCTGCCAAAATCTACAGCGCGCCGGATCTGTATCGTGCTTATTCCATTTTGGATCGACGCATTGCCCAAAAACAAATTGCAACGCCAAGTAACTGGGAAGCCTCGACCAATATTGAAAGTGTGGTTGCACTACAGCCCGATCTGGTCGTGGTCAATGCTGGCCAGACCGACGTGATCAAGGTATTACAAAAAATGCAGATTCCGGTATATGCCGTGATGTCGGAAAATCTGCAACAAACCCGAAAAGAATTACATGATTTAGGCACCCTGACAGGACGCACTAAGCGTGCTCAGCAATTACTTCAATTTATTGATGCTGAAATTGCCGCGATGAATGCCAAAAAACACAATACAACGCAGCAAAAAACCGTGTACTACGGCTGGTCTGGAGGGCGGATTTTCTCGACCTCGGGCATCGACTCTATGCCCAATACTGTCATGACACTTGCCGGGGCACGTAATGTGGTCACCACTTCAATTGATCAACCCAATGTCAATCCAGAGAAACTTCTGGAGTGGAATCCGGATGTGATTTTACTGTGGAACAGTCGTCCTGAGCAGATTTATGAGCGCCCAGAACTAAGCATCTTGAGTGCCGTTCGGCAACGGCAGGTGTATAGCTTGCGTCCTGCGTTTTTGTTTAATCCGCATACACCCAAAATTCTGTTGGCTGCCAATCAGTTACAACACTGGTTATCTGGTTCAGTCGATGTGCATCAAGATGCAGCGCATGATATGCAGCGGATTTTAAGTGAATTTTATGGGGCAACGCATGCCACCCAACTCATCCACATGGCTCAATCCAAGGAATAATCAGTGAAGTCTTCTGTTTCTGTTTTGATTTATCTGCTCCCTGTTCCGCTGATTATATTTTCTTTGTTGATTGGGCCATCTGAACAATTTGGTCTACGTGATTTTAGCTATGCACTTTATGCCTTTTTTAGCACGCCAAACCATTTGAGCAATATTGAACTCGCGCAACTAGAACTCATGCAAAACATTATTGTAAATGTTCGAATGCCACGGGTCTTTCTTACCTTTTTAGTTGGCGCTGCACTGGCATCGTCGGGTAATACCCTGCAAGCCTTGTTTCGAAATCCATTGGTAGATTCTTATGTTTTGGGTATTTCGTCTGGCGCGGCTTTAGGTGCTGCGCTTGCACTGCTCACTGGCTGGCTCCCGGTTCAGGTATCTGCATTTTTATTTGGTATTTTAGCCGTATGTATGACCTATGGTTTTGCCCAGCAACGCTATGAAAAAAGTTCGGTGGTGGTGATTTTGCTTTCCGGCATGATTGTTTCTGGGCTGTTTATCGCAGGACTCAGTATTGTGCAGTACTTGAGCGATCCTTATAAATTACAGGCAATTGTACAATGGACTATGGGCAATTTGCATCAAGCCACATGGGACAAAGTCGAACAGGCTGTTTTACCGATTGCCCTGTCTTTACTGGGTATGTATGGCATGCGCTGGCGGCTGAATTTACTGGCACTGGGTCAGCTTGAAGCCCAAGCGGTTGGCGTCGACCCAAGGCGAGATCAGTTTTTGTTGGTGTTATTTGTGACGCTAGCCACTTCATCTTCTGTGGCAGTTGCCGGCATTATTAGTCTTTACGGACTCTTTGTACCGCACGTCGTGCGTATGCTGATTGGGCCAGATAATGCCAAAACTGTTCCAGCGAACATTTTTTTGGGTGGATCATTTTTGTTGATTATCGATAATCTGTCTCGGACATTTTCAACCTTTGAAATTCCAATCGGAATTTTTACGATGCTGCTCGGTGCTCCCTTGTTTTTATATCTTATTCGTCGTTATCGCATGAACTGGGCTTGATGGTTATGAGTACAATTTCAATTCAACAAGTCAATTTTGCCTACCAGAAAAAAACGGTGCTGCATGACATTCAGCTCGAATTCCAGTCCAATTGTTTTTCTGTACTACTTGGTCGAAACGGGAGTGGTAAATCGACACTATTTAATCTGATGGCCGGTATTTATCCACTTCAGTCAGGTCAAATTTTATTTGATGGTCAGCCCTTGGCAAAGCTCAAAGGAAAACAGCGGGCGGTGCAACTGGGTTTTCTTGCACAAAGCCATCGTAGTATTTTTAATTTTAAAGTATTAGATGTGGTGCTGACTGGTCGTGCTGCTTTTTCGGGTTATGCGCCTTCACAAATCGATCGCGACCAAGCCTATGAAGCCCTTCGCATGCTGGAAATTGAGCATTTACAAGATCGCGATTACACCACGCTATCGGGCGGTGAGCGCCAACTGGTCATGATTGCACGCATCTTGACGCAAAACCCCAAAGTCATTTTACTCGATGAACCCACCAATCATCTGGATGTGTACTATCAGGCTTTTCTCATGCAAAAACTGCACGAGTTGTCGCGTCGAGGCTATACCATTGTGGCCATTATGCATGATCCGAATCTTGCATTTTTGTATGCAGATGAGTTTTTCTTTATTAAAGACAGCCAGATTATTCGCGCACAAGACAAAGCACAGGCCGCTGAGGCTGATTTTTTGGCTCAGGTTTATGATTTACCGTTTCAGCAAGCCTATGTGGGCACCCACAAAATCGTCATGCCAAAACGCCGGGAAATCAGTGAATGACACTGAGCATTTGCAAAGTAATATTTTTTACTTCGTTGATGCTCTCAAGCACATGGTGCTCGGCCAAGTGAATGGCCTGTTCGGCATCTTTATTTAAGATACACCGTAAAATCGCACCATGATCTTCGTATGCATGCGCGACATCTAATGCCTTCATGGCCCCCAGACTCAGTACAATACGAATTTTTTCACTGGCCTCCTGATGAATCTTGGCAATTTGCTGATTACCGGCAGCACGTACTAAAGCACAGTGAAAGTCTTCACTTTGTAAGATCAACGCGGCAGTGTCTTTTAAATAGTGTTCGGGAGGAATCAGCCACATGGCCTGTAACGCTTGCAATGCGGGTAATTCTTGCGGCTGTTCGAGTGCACACAGACGTTTGACTGCTTCTTTTTCTAAAATCATGCGTAAATCAAAAAGTTCTTGGTAATACCTAAATTCGAGTGGACGAATTTCCCATCCACTTCGAAAATGCACATGCACAAAACCTTCTTGCTCCAGACGATACAATGCCTGTCGGATCGGAGTACGACTTGCGGCATAACGCTCGGCCAGATCGGTTTCTGTAAAACGCTGACCGGGTTTGAGTACAAAGCTAAAAATATCTTGTTTTAATTGTGCATAAATCAGATCCGAAATGTTATTGGATATTTTTTTTTCAGATGGTGCTTTGGACATGAGATAAACCAATACGGAACGTATAAGCGGCTCATTATAATGGCTTTTGAGATTGAACGTAGCCATGACTGCAACAAATAAATGCGTGCGGATTTAAACCTGTCGAGATTTACACCAGAAAATGCCGTGCATGATGCAGCATATGCTCAGTTAAACGCTGTAACGGTTGCGATTGTTGTGACCAGTGATGCCAATATAACGGAATCTCGATGCTGTAATTAGGCATCAGATTGATCAGCGGTTGCTGGGCGGCTTTAAGCTGGAATTCGGGCACAATGCCATACCCCATGCCCAGTTGCACTGCGGTAAAATAAGACTCAGATGAAGGAATGACATGACACGGATAACTGCCTTGCGGTAGCCCAAACTGGCTTTCTAATACATTAAAATGAATATGATCTTTCTCATTAAAAATGATGGCCGGTGCACTGCGTAGCTGTGTGCGATGAATTCCGTGTGCAAACCATTGCTGCGTGAAGGCCTGAGTCGCGACTAACTGATATTTCATTTTGCCAAGATACTGGGCCTGACAGCCTTTCATGGGGTTACTTTCCACCGAAATACAGCCACTGACAATGCCTTTTTGTAGCCATGAATAGGTGTGAGACTGATCATCAACCCGCAGTTGTAGTAGTATTTTTTCTTGAATAAGCACCGCATGTAATGCAGGCAATAACCATGTCGAAAGCGAATCGGCGTTGGTGGCAATGACGGCTTGAAAAAAACTGGCATTTTGCGGGCCAGCCAGCGTATGCATTAAATTCTGCTCCAGACGACGTGTATGCTGTAAATGCTCAAACAGTTGCTGACCTGCTGGCGTCAGTGTGCATGGGCGTGCCCGAATCAAAAGCAATTGTCCGAGTTGTTTTTCCAGTGCTTGTACGCGCAGCGTAACCGCTGAAGGCGTAATACATAACGTATCGCCCGCCAAATCAAAACTACCGTGTTCCGCAACAGCCATAAATGCATCACATTGCTTACTGTCTAACATAATCACCTAAATTTTTTTTAGTTATCTCGATATCTTCTTAGTATTACTGACTTTAATTAGAAAAACCATCTACCATTGATGACGTTGGATTCCGGTTAAAAGCACACGCTGACGTGGCTTGGGGTTACTTTTATTTTGTTTATGATCGAGTCACTATGAACGCTTTTTTTTCTGGCTTTGCCGTAGGTCTGTCGCTTATTGTCGCCATTGGTGCTCAAAATGCCTTCGTGCTCAAACAAGGGCTTAAACGTCAGCATGTATTTTGGGTATGTCTGGTGTGTGCGTTGTCTGACTCTATTTTGATTTATCTGGGCGTTACAGGATTTTCAAAAATAATCATTCAGTTTCCAGCTTTATTAATCTGTGCCCAGTATTTCGGTGCGCTCTTTTTATTCTTATATGGCATAAAGCACTTTTACGCAGCATTGCAGTCATCGGTATTACGCCCGAGTGATCTGGAAAATCACCAGCTATTGCCTGTAATTGGGATCTGTCTGGCACTCACTTGGCTCAATCCACATGTGTACTTAGATACAGTGGTTTTGGTCGGCTCAATTTCTGTTCAGTTTTCACCTCAAAATTATCTGTTCGCTGCCGGATGCATGCTGGCATCTTGGTCTTTTTTCTTTTTACTCGGTTATGGTGCGCGGCTTGTATCACCTGTGTTTAACCGTCCACATGCATGGAAAGTACTTGATCTTATTATTGGATTTATCATGTGGGGAATTGCGCTGAATCTGATTCTGTAATACATAGCTGGTTTGCCTGTATGACTGACCAGCTGTGTACGCACCTATCAGTTACGATATTTTAAAGCGAAGCGAATTGTCTTGATAAATCGGCGTAATGTCCTGCCCATTTAAAGTCACTTTTTGATAGCTTCCCTGTAGCTTTTTGGCAGTCAGTACGGTGTAGGTTCCTGCCGGCAAAGTGCTGCTGGTACGAATATTTAACAGGCCATTTAAGCTGGCAGTCTGGTCAATTTGTACGGCAGGTTGCATTGCAGATTTAAAATCAACCAGAAGCGTTGAGCTAGCAAGCTGTGTAAAATTGCTCTTGAGGCGTAAAGTGGTTGTGGTGTTGATATTTAAATTGCTATTAGCGCGTACATACACATCGCCTTGCCCTGCTGCATGTTCAGACAATAAACGAATCGTACCTTGAGTAATATCTATACCGCCCGTAAATGTATTGTTGCCATTTAAGCCGAGTGCGCCTGTTCCCAGTTTGGTGAGTTTTCCGGCTCCAGAAATATCATTGCCCCATTGATCAGACTGGTTAAAGCCACCCAATGCGGTATCCATGGTCAGTGTTACATCACCATTAAAATTGCCATAACCTGCACCTGCTTTAAACAGATTTAAGCGCCCATAACCTTCGGCATCATCCATCACAGGATAACCTGATGCAATTGCGGTCGACTTTAAGACCACACGGCGCTGGTTGGCGGTTAAGTAAGGAAAGCGGGTTTCGAGTAAGACCTCTGCACCTTTAGGCACATTTGCAACACGAGTTTTATCTGCAATTTGATTAAATCCATACGTCATCCACAGGCTGACTTTATCTTTTAATGTGTTTAGATCTGCGAACCGATCGTTTTGATCGTAAGGTGTTTTTGCTACAGCATAAAAGGCTTCAAAATTTGTAGTATTGGTGGCTTTCATCAACTGAGTTTGTGCCTGCTGATAGGCCTGTTGGCGCTTTTCAGGCGTCATGGCATTGAGGTTTGCGACATCGGCAGCAATAGACTGAATACGCCCACCGACTACATCAAGTGCCGAGTGCATCCCCGCAATAATACGCGAATCGCCCAAATCCATTCCGCGTGCGATCAGCTCCTGATAGCGCTGCGGCACCAGATATGCCATTGCAATGGCATTTCGACCCGCTTCGGCGGTATGACCACTTGGAAAACCGCCATCGGTATTGGGTGTAGTGCTCTTGGCCGATTCTAAACTAGGCACCACGATGACATCGCGGCTCCAACGATACGGACGTGCATATTTATAAAATCGCTTGGCTGGCTCTGTCGATGCGTTGGTTCCCATAGCCTGAATAAATTCGACCACCTGACCAAAATCGAGATTGCCTTGAGCGGTTGTTAGGCCCGAGTTATTGCCTTGGTCGTCATATTTCACCTGTTGTGCATCAGCGGGTACAGCATTGATGGTGGTGGTTTGTCCCGTTAGTTTGCGCCATGGATCTGTCAGCGCGCCAAGACCAGTGGTCACGCTGTAGCTTTTACCGCGTCGATCATCGAGATAGGCACGCACAGCATCTTCTGCGCTTCGATTATGTGTGGTTTGTACGGAATAATTGATATTGTAATTAAGTACTTCTGCATTTTTTTTGGTTCCATCTGTACTATCACCTGGAATTCCGGTCCAGTTTGAGGCTTTCACCGCTGGAAATCCGTCTCGTGCCTCAGCAGATACGCCTGCATCGACCAATAAACTCGAAGGTGTCCAGACATCAAGATAACCACTTAAAACTCGAACGCCCGCATTGGTTTCAACTGTGGCATAACGCGCATCGCCTCGCTGGTTAGTCGCCCAAGAGTCGACCACTGCATTAAGATTCGACGAAACAGGTGCAGTATCTTCATAGCCCAAACCTTTGGGCGGCTGCGTGATAGCATCCGATGTGGTATCGGTATCATGATCATTACATCCTGTAAACAGCACGGAACAAGACAAAATCGAGAGGCAAAGCGCATTCAACTTGAAACTGGACATGGCGTCATCCATAAGCGTAAATAAAGATGCTATCTTTCAGTAAAAGTGTTTAATTTGTGTTAAATACGATCAAATGATTTTGAGTCGATCTACCTCTTAACTGACAAAAAAACCCATTTAAATCTGGACGCAACGGACGCTTTTATCGTGTGTTCACTTTATCTGGCGTTATTCAATCTGTGTTACGGACGACATTGACTTGATTCGACGCAAAAACCTATATTGGTCGATATAACAACCAAAAGAAGAATAGCAATGAAAAAATTCCTCCTCTGCTGTGCAGTGTTGTTCGGCACCCAACATGCCTTGGCTGCCAACACCACTTGGTCTGCTGGCTCAACCTATAAAGGTACAGTGACCGTACCTATTGAAAGCGGGCCTAATGTGGTCTGGAAATGTAACGGAAAAGCATGCAGCATGTCTGGCCCTTGGGGTGATGAGCTATCGCTCGACTCGTGCCAAAGTTTAGTGATGCGGGTAGGAAAAATTAGTTACTATAAAAACTCGGCTGGAAAAGTGTGGAATGCTCAATCACCCGAACTGGCCGCTTGCAATAAAGCAGCACGTTAAAGATACCAATCCAATAAAAAAACACCAGATCAGCGATGATCTGGTGTTTTTGTTGAGACGATTTATTTAGAAGTTCGCCTCACTTCGGTTAAATCTTGGCATCGATATCGGTCACTGCAATTAATTTGTGGTTTACAAATTCTTTTAAACCCAAATCAATCAGTTCGCGACCATAGCCTGAACGACCTACACCACCAAATGGCAAGTCGGCCTGCGACGTGGTTGGGCTATTGATGTAAACCATACCGGTATGGATTTTTTTGGCCACTTCAACACCGCGTTGATGGTCGGCTGTATACACTGAGCCGCCCAAACCAAACGGTGAATCATTGGCGATACGGATAGCATCGTCCTCATCTTTGGCACGATATAACTGTGTGACTGGCCCGAAAAACTCCCAGTATCGTGCGTCGTTATCATCACTGATATCCGTCATAAGCAAGGGTTGGAAGAATGCACCTTGCTCTGGCACCGGCGCACCGATTGCTTCAACTTTAGCACCTGCTGCTTTGGCTTTTTCGACTTGTTTTTTCAAGTTGTCGGCGGCCTCTTGCGAACATAAAGGTGCCAAAGTGGTTTCCGGGTCCATCGGGTCACCCGCTTTAAGCTTTGCCACGCCTTGTTTGTAAAGCTCGACAAATCGATCATAGACTTGATCGACCACAATAAAACGTTTTGATGCGGTACATACCTGACCGGCATTGCTATGGCGGCCACTGACTGCAAGTTCAGCCGCTTTTTCCAAGTCTGCATCTTCAAGCACGATCAGTGCATCGGCACCCCCTAGTTCAAGCGTCGATTTTTTCAATGCCTTGCCCGCATGTGCAGCCACCTCAGCGCCGGCACCCTCAGAACCTGTCAGTGCCACGCCACACACCCGGTGATCATTTAAAATCAGAGGGATATGTTCATGACTCAAATATAGGTTTTTAAAAGCACCCTTAGGCAAACCTGCTTCAAGCATCAGTTCTTCAAATGCATTTGCACTTTGCGGCACAATCGAGGCATGCTTGAGCAGTACAGTATTTCCAGCGGCCAGCTGCGCACTCAAGATACGGGCAATCTGGTAAAACGGAAAATTCCAAGGTTCTACCGCCATCACAATACCCTGTGGCTCATAGTAAATCATGGCATCGATGTCGGTATTTTCAGTGGTGAGTGGCGTTGGCGATAAAAACTTTTCGGCATGTTTGGCGTAATATTCAAAAATTTGTGCACAAATCTCGACTTCGCCTAATGCTTCTTTAAATAGTTTTCCCATTTCGAGCGTTAAAAATTTTCCATACTTCTCATTGTCGCGGCGTAAAATACTGGCCGCCTGATTCAATACGTTAGCACGTGTTTCAAACGAAGTTTCTTTCCAATCTAAATACGCGGTATAGGCTGCGTCAATTGCTGCATGTACCTCTTTTTCAGTTGCAGTCGGGAATTCTTTTACTTTTTCGCCCGTGTAGGGATTAACCGTTGCATATGCCATGAATCTACCCTCTATTTTTGAAGTTTCAATTTTGAGCGCATTTCTAAAAAAATGCGTGTCCTTTTAAATTACGGTCACGCAGATGATTTCTAAAGTAATTTATTCTGATCTTACAAATCGTATAACGGCGTAACATTCAAAGACAAAATGTATAAAATTAGTTGAGGTTCAGCATTATCGTGTACTCAATACCAGCTTAACCAGTATGTATTTTAGGCTGCAAGCTGATGATTGAGCGTGTCGCCATTCTATATTAATCGACATTAATCGACCACGACATCCGTACTGAGTGCTGTTTTTTGCTTTACTGCGTGCGGATATGCATCGACATCATGCCGAGTGGGTTCATATTTAATCATCAAACCAATCACCACCAAAGGCACCACCGCAAAAAATGAAATAATGAAAAATACATCCGTCTGGTAACGTGCCATCCAAATGGGCAATACAAACATGGCAATGGCTTGTGCGACACCCGTGACTGCTCGGTTAAACCCGACCCCAATGCCACGAATTTCTGCAGGATACGCCATGGTTGGATAAACCATCATCTGCGCCCCAGGCCCAAAGCCTTCGGCAAATAACCAGGCACCCAGTAAAATAACAGCGGTATAAATTAAAAATGGATGCTGTGGTTCTCCAATCCATGCCAGTGCAATCAACGCCACAAACTGTAGCCCGAATCCAGCAAGCAGCACATGCCGTGACGAAAACCGGCTGGCCACATATACACCCAACAGCCCGCCTGTAAAGGCAAAAATCAAGTTAAGCCCAAGTGTGGTGGTAATGGTGGTGAGTGTATCGGTGTGGAAAAACCGTGTCAGAATTGACGGTAAAAAGAACGCAATGGTGGTGTATTGAAATGCAACCGAAACATGAATCACTAAGGAAACGACCGTACGGGAAAGATATTCAGAGTGAAACAAAACTTTGAAACTCAGTTTTTTTGCCTGATGCTGCTGACCCACTTGTTGCGGAATAATGTCGTCTGCGACCTTGGCATTGAGCGCATAGGATTGGCGTAATATTTTTGCTGCACCTTGGAGGTCACCCTGATTGGCCAGCCAGATCGGTGATTCGGTCAGATATTTTCCACGTACAAAAATAATCAACAGCGCAGGCACTGCGCCAAAAATCAACGATGCACGCCAAAGCCAGTTGCTGTGCTCAGGTGGAAGTAAAAAGTAAAGTACCAACACCACAGCAAAACACACCGAAGAAGCGGCGTACCACATTGGGCACCATGCTGCCAAACGCGCCGCCTTATTGCTTTTGCCTTCAAATTTTGAAAATTCAGACAAATATGACATCGCCACAGGTAAATCGATACCGACACTAATTCCCATGACAAAACGTGCCGCAATCAGCACCCAGACATTGGGGGCCAGCCCCGCCACTATCGCGGCAATCACAAACAACACCATATCGGCCATAAACACACGATAACGGCCAATTTTATCGGTGAGCCACCCACCGATAATATTGCCCACAATAGTCCCACAGATGATGCCAGAGGCAACCACACCGGTCATGACAGGCGTTAGCGAAAACTCACTCACCACCTGATCGATACCAAACGATAATGTGGTGAGATCGTAGGCATCTATAAACACCCCTATTAGCGCCAGCCAGATCACATGATTACTTTTACCCTGACCTGCATGTTGAGAAACCAGTTGCGAGACATCTTTCGCACTTCTTATTTCATACGCTGGAATAGTTTGATGATTATAATTACTCATTTTTAAAAGTGCCTGATTTGAAAAGGCTTAATATAAGAGCGATATCGAATTAAAATGAACCAACTAAAATTGAAAACCTCATCTTATTTTTATATTTCATTATTTTTGAAATGAATAGCAAAAGCCTTAAAATAAAAATCTGAAAAAATAAAAAAAGAGGTTACCCTCTTTTTTTATTTAATTTGAATCTCTATTTAAATCGCCTGGGCATATGTTGCACGGTTAAGTTGTCGATAGCTTGCGCCCTTATGTTGCTCGCTTAAATAAGGCCCCTGACCAAATAACTTCTCACGCAAGGTGCCGGTAGTGTACTCTGTTTTATAAACACCGCGTTTTTGTAGCTCGGGCACAATAAAATCCACAACATCGATAAAGGTCTGGTGCGCCAATATATAAGCCAAGTTAAAGCCGTCAATATCAGTTTCCTCGATCCATGCTTGCAAGTGATCTGCAACCGTTTCAGCCCCTCCGACCAAAACGGGGCCATTTCCGCCCAGACTATTCCAGTGCGCGATTTCTTCAATGGTCCAGACACGCTCTGGATCTGCATTGACATAGGCATCGAGTAAAGACTGAATGGCATTGGTTTTGATATATTCGACTTGATCGGTAGGACGGTATTGTGAAAAGTCGACACCAGACCATCCGGACAGTAAAGTTAAGGCACCGTCATAACTGCCATAAGATTGATACTCCTTAAATTTTTGCTGTGCTTCATGGTCTGTCTCTGCCGTTACAATCGACAATAACGTGTATATTTTAACGGAGTAAGGATCACGTCCTTCTTCTTTGAGTTTCTGACGAATCGACTGGACAACTTTTTTAGCCGCAATTTTGGACGGCGCTGCAATAAACACACATTCTGCATTTTGACTGGCAAATTTTTGCCCTCGCGGTGAAGCGCCAGCCTGATATAAAACTGGCGTTCGCTGCGGTGAAGGTTCACACAAGTGAATGCCGGGCACACTAAAGTATTTGCCTTCATGCGCAATTGCATGAACTTTTGCAGGATCGGCAAAAATACCGTTTACTTTGTCTCGGAGTACAGCATCATTTTGCCAAGATCCTTCCCAAAGCTTGTACAGCACTTCCAGATATTCATCGGCAATATCGTAACGGTTGTCATGATTGACCTGACCTTTTTGTCCCAGATTTTTAGATCCGCTGTCTAGGTAAGACGTGACAATATTCCACCCAAGACGACCTCTCGTCAGATGATCCAGCGTACTGATACGCCGCGCAAATGGATACGGATGCTCAAATGAAATAGAGGTGGTCAAGCCAAATCCCAAATGCTGGGTCACGGCCGCCATTGCTGGCACAATCTGTAACGGATCATTAACCGGTACTTGTACGGCACCTTTGAGTGCATGTTCGGCACTATGATGATACACATCATAAATCCCCAGCACATCTGCAATAAAAATTCCGTCGAAACAGCCTTTTTCCAAAATTTTTGCCAGATCCGTCCAGTACTCAAGTGCTTTGTATTCTGTTGAGCGGTCTTTGGGATGTCGCCACAGCCCTGGCGACTGATGCGCGATGCAGTTCATCTCGAATGCATTAAAACTAATCTGTTTTGTCATAGCGGTTATCTTTATATTTTTATGGATGTCTGGTGATTTAAAGCATAAGGGCTTTTACATAGCAGCCAGTTTAGGTTGGAGTGAGTGACACAGATGAGGCATTTTTTAAAGTACTCTGTTCTGCTTGAGCCTCGATCTTTGAGGTATCTCCTATACGCCACTGATAGGGCGGTAAAGTTCCATTCACACTAAAATCACCAATAATTCGTGCTTTAAATACACGCGGATTGTGCGATGCCAAGGTTCGAATATTGCGCCAATAGCGGTCGAAGCCATATTTTTTATCTGCCGCAGATGCACCTAAGGCGTCAAAGAGTAAGGTCGAAGCATCTAGTGCCAATTGGGTAATGACACCCTGAGCTTGGGCACTTTCCAGCTCTGCCAGCGCGTTGAGATCCGCTTCAGACACACTATGTGAATCGAGCGCAGCCGAATAGGTACGCTCGAGGCTTCGTGCAACTTTTTCAACCAACACACCGGCGGTGTATGCTGCGGTGCGGATTTGACCGACCACCTGCAAAATTTGAGGATCATTTTGTACCAAAGGTGTATTGGCATGTGAGTAATTCCGCGTACGCTTGGCAACAGCCGCAGATACATCGTAGGTTGCTGCACGGGTTAAGCCTGTAATAATCGCCAATTGAATCAACTGGTAAAACGCAGCAGAATATTTAAAGCGAGTTCCTTCTGGCAGAAATTCGCTTGGATCGACCAGTACATCAGTAAAGCGTGCTGTGCCACTGGCGGTGAGTTGCTGACCGAATCCATTCCAGTCGTCTAAAATCTCGACGCCCTGTGCATGCCGCGGCACGATCACGGTTGAAGATTCTCCGTGAAGATCGGTCACCCCCACTTCAACCCAATTGGCATATAAACTGCCGGTGGTATAGTACTTTTCTCCATTCAGGCGAATCTTGCCACTTTCATCGGTCGATAAATGCGTTTTAAAGGCGTGAATTGATTCTGTACCACCTTCCGACCATGCACTGCCTATTGTGTCGCCACGCGCCAGACGCTCAAGCCAGCGTTGCTGGAATACCGGATCTTGAGACACCAAAACATCTTCAGTAAATCCAAAATGAATCCGCAAAATTTGAGGTAAATTTGAGTCTGCTTCGGCCAGTTCAATCAATAAGGCAAACAATTCAGGCAATGTGGCCTCATATCCACCATACGCCTTTGGTAAACGTAGGCGTGTAAATCCACTGTCTTTGAGCCACTGGATTTGTTCAATCGGAAGTTCATGACGCTGTTCACGTTGCAATGCATGTTGTTTAATTTGTTCAAATAGAGGACGAAACTGGCTTGCGAGCGTATCGTAGCGTGTGGAAACCGCTTCACCCCATACCCGAAACAATTGCGAAGTCGTGATCTGGGGGCGATGTTGCAGCTGTGTATTGACCGTTGGGTGATAAAAATGTGTCATATGAGCATCCATCAATTTTATTTTTATCTTAGCCAACGCATTTGTTTTTATAAAAATCAAAATGTGATAATCATTGCAGGATTTATTCATTAACCTATCTATTATTTTTTTAATTTTCTGTTATTTTGATTAATAAAAAATAAATATTATGAATAAAAAAATTGCTATTAAATCAGCCGACAAATATGTATTTATCGGCTAGTAAAATTTAAAATGATCAAAATTAATAATTAATGGTATAGCTTAATGCATAGGTTCTGCCTTGAGCTGGAATATCTAGATAGGCATTTGTATTGGTTTTTGCTGCTTGTTGGGCAAACACGGTTTTATACTGGCGATTCCAGACATTATACACCCCAAAATCTACACGACCTTTGAGTGCTGGAAAATGTGCCAAAACATCCATGGTGGTATAGCCCGAAATGTCAGCCGCGTTGTTGTCATCTTTAAAGCCTTTTGCAGCGAAAGCGAGATCGTCTTTGTAGGCCTTATTGCTGCCTTTAATGGCCAAAGCCTGCACACGCACACCGTAACCGTCTTGATCCCATTCACCAAATACAGTTCCTTTTACAGGTGCGACCTGATAGGCGTTTAACTCATGCCATGCACCAGATTCATCTTTATACTGACCGCGCGTGTAAGCGAGCGTTCCACCGACTTTAAATTGCTGCAAAAATGGATAACTTAAGGTTGTTTCAGCGCCATAAACACGTTGATCGGTATCGACAACACGCGCGGCTCGGTTACTAAATTGCACGGTTTTATCCGAGGTATTGTAAAAACCGGTCAAACTGACATTTAACCCTTGATTTTGTTCTAGTCGCCACCCGAGCTCGTAGTTATTTACCGTAATCGGCTGCAAATTCGCGGTGGTAATGTTATACGTCGAAACATCTCGAAGCATACGCTGTACATCTGGATAGCTAAAGCCTTGTGAAAAGTTTGCATAGAGCTGCTGTGCATCGTTCAGTTTATATACCGCACCCAAATTGAATAAAAACTTATCGGCATCGGTACTGCCGGCTGCAATCTCTTTGCTTTCACGTACCGGTACATAGGCATCTGTTTTTGCCTGAATGTATTGATAACGTACACCACCCTGAAGATTCAACCGATCGGTCAGCTCATAATCTGCTTGAACAAATGAACCAATACTATCAATTTTTGTATCTGGCCCCTGACTTTGAACAGCGCCTGTCGCGGTATAAGTCAAACCATTATCCGACGCGATGTATTCATCTGCCCACTGGCGATCATTTTCATGATCGTAATCGATGCCGTAAGTCAGACCCAAATTGCGATCAAGAAGATTAAATTTCGATTGTAAGGTCGAGCGTAGGCCATAAAAATCGTTGTCAGATTCGCTTTGTCTGACTGTTGCACCATTGGTGACTAAAGCCCCGGCATAAGGCACAAAGCGTAATTTTTCTTTACGGTAATACGCATCAATATTCAGGATTTGACCGAATATATCTGTATTTTGATACTGGGTGTTTACACCATAACGCTCTGTAAAAGGTTGATCGGGTACATTCCAGCCTTTAATAGGCACATAATAGTCGGCACTGGTTTTGGTGTAGTCTGGGCCATACTTGGTGTCTTGTCGATCTTTGTAGTACTGAGCACCGAGGCTGAGTGTTTGTGAATCTGACACGTTAAAGCCAATACGTCCATTGATGTCTAGGGTATCGGTATCCATGGTGCTGCCTTGCCATGGACTTAAAGAGATCCGGTTGCCACGACCGTCAAACTGCGCGCCACGGCTGGTAAAGTTGGCGCCTAAAAATCCGTTTATGTTGTCCTGACTAAATGCAGCAGTTTGACCGATTTCATAGGCGAGCCCATCTGCACGGAAATTATCGGCCGATGTGATGCCAACTTTGGTACTCAAACTAAGTGGCTGATCTGGATTGGCACGCTTGGTAATAATATTAATGATGCCACCTGTCGCACCTGAACCATAAATACTGGTGGCTCCAGATACCACTTCGATATGATCGATTAATTCTGGACTAATGCTGTTGAGCTGTCGCGCGGCATCACGGGAACCCGTTTGAGGTACCCCATCAATCATCATCAGAATGGTTCGACCACGCATGGTCTGGCCATAGTTACTGGTGGTTCCGCTGCTCGGTGCCAGCGATGGTACCAATTGAGCCAGAACATCGGCCACCTTACGCCCCGCTCCAGCTTGTTGTGTAATTTCACTTCCCTGAATGGTCTGCACAGTTCCTGCAATTTCGGCAATACTTTTGGGTGTTCGGGTGGCGGTCATGACAATTTTATTGAGCGCCACCACATCTTTTTTAGATGTGTTTTCAGTTGCCGTGCTGTTTGAGTCGGTCTGATCATTTGCATACAGGCAACCCGATATCGCCATGGCCAGCAAACTCAAAGCAAATTGTTTTGTACGCATGTTATCCCCACAGATAAATATAATAAAACTAAGAATAATACTCATTATCAATAAAAAGTAAAATAAAAAGTGTCGTGGTGTTTTAAGCACTTTCACCACAAAGCTGTAAAAACCGATCACGATCACAGTGATACAGCACTGCCTGTTTTTCCGGCATATTCAAAATCTGCTTTGCTTCAAATGCAATCTGATCTGCTACGTATGCATAAGAACGCACTGCGATATCGGGTTCTCCTACAATTTTTAGTGCAGGTGTGTGCTGGAAAACAAACTGACACATCATTTTCATTACTGCCCGAAAATGCCCCTTGCCCACCACACTTTTTTCGCCCAGCAAAATATGCCAGCCCATATCATCTGGATGTGCCACATAGTAAAGGGCTAAACGGTCTCGGGCAGCTTCATAGATTTCTAAATAACCCACGTCAGATGCATCGATTTGAATGATATAAAGCCGCTGATGATCATCCATGTGCATTTTCTCAAAATGCACCGCTAAATCACTCTGGCTGATATTTAACTTCCACTGCGGAATCACATGCGGTTCATGCATCCAGCGATGCAGTATGCGAAGGTCGTGTTCAAGACACACCTCACGTAGTCCATACTTTACTTCGCCCACCTGATAGTCAAAATGGTCAGGTAATCGCGAAGAACGTGTCGATAAACAAGAGCGTCGTTGCATATTAGCGTCTCTGTTCAGCATGGTAATAATCACGAGGATGGTGCTGATTAAAAAAGTGATGACGTTTATGCTGTTCTTGTTCTTCCATATCTTGAAATGTTGGCCATAAATCCTGCGCAATTTCGGGCGATAAAATAAAGACACCGTCTGCATCGCCAATCATCAGATCACCCGATGCAATGCGTGTTTGACCTACCACAATGTCTTGGCCATGTTCGACCAGACTTTCACCCTGATGACGCGTGGTGAGGCAACTGATAGAACGAGCAAAAACTGGCAGTTTCATTTCACGTAACGCCACACAGTCGGTCACATCGCCGATCACCACCACTGCTGCCAATTGATGATAAATGGCCGCACGATGGCGCTGCTCTCCCCAGCAGGCACGATTTGGAATTGCACGCGCATCGATGACCAGCACATCATTCGGTTCGCTTTGTAGTAATGCATCACGCAGGTTCATGGCATTGATCGAAGCGAGCCTAGCGGTTCTGACACGGCCTGTGACATGATGAATGCGATTAATGGCATGAATCTGTGCCAGATGTCCCTCATCGAGCACATGACCAATGGTCGAAGTGGCAATATTTGCGTACTTTTCAATCAGTTCATTTATAGATGTTTGCATTGATGTTTTTCTCGAAGTTTGCTGCGTTGCTGTAATGGACAGTTTTTGCAGTAGTCATGTGCTGCCTCAGGCAACTGAAAGTAGAAGCAGCATTTTTGGCGTTGATAACATTGCTGTCGATTGCTCCACGCATCGAACAATTGTTTAAATGGATTTTTTGCCAGCCCAAAGTCATCGGCGTACAGCATTTGCACGCTTGCTCGTTGCGCTTTGATACGCGCTAAGAATTCTGCTGAAATCTGCCGACGTGCCATCAGATCGTAAAATTGTAAAATTCTCAGTGCCGTGTTTTCCCACAATAAAACCTTGGGTACTTTTGCGACACGGCCCAGCACTTCAAATACTTCATTTAAGTCACTGAAAATAATTTGGAAAAATGCAACAGGATCACTCGGTGGTGACTGCATGCTCTGCTCAAATTCAGCATCGAGATTAAGCTTAAGCACCCGATCCCACGCCCACGATGCATCCAGATCAAGCACGACTTTATCTAATGCCCACGGCATGTGTGGTTTATTAAGCAATACACTGTAAAAGTAGGGATACAACAGTGGCACTGCCCAATACTTGATCAGCATTGAACCTGCACAGGTGAGGTTTTTAACTTGTATTTGGGCAGCAAACTGCTGCACAATTTTCAAGCATCGATCGGGATGTAAAAGATCTGAACCTCGATGATTCGATTGATGGCACAGTTCAATCCGGATATTGAGCACTTGCTCAATCTCTGTCTGTAAGGACGCAAAACCCAGATGTGCTGGATGTGATTCGAGTGCCATAAACGGAATATTTGACTGCATGCCCTACCCTGTTGCCTATTCGTGATATGCAGTCATTCGTTGCAATACATTATGTGTTTGCCCAACCCGCGTGGGCATACTCCCCACTCGATTGTCTTGCTGTAGCAAGGGTCGAAGGAGCTGCTTATGCGGCCAAAGTTTTTCTTCAAATAGACAATGTGTAAGCAAACGACGAGCTTCTGGTGAAAACGGTACCAATTCAAGGGTATCTTTTAATGCCTGAGCCAATGCGAGCCACAAGAGTTTTTCATCTAACTGATAATGACGGGCAACCGACTCTAAAATACTGGCCAGATTGACTTGAATGCCTAAGGTTTGTAAGTACACCAGCAGTTCTTCGACGCTATCGTGATACAAAGTAATTCGAAAATCTGAGGGACTTAAATATACGGGATCGTGTAATCCCGCCTGCTGCATCCAAGGCAGATGAATGCGAACAGAGTCGTGGTCGCGTAGCAGCAAGCCCGCAAACTGGCCTTGTTTGAGTACCAAACATACATTCTGGCCATGGATTTCACCCATTAAACCTAACCGAAACAAGCGCAGGTTAATCTCGAAAAACTCGTGACATAGCGTATAAAAAACATGTTTGACTACTTCGGGAGTAGGCAACTGAGCGCCGAATAGCGATTGAAACACGGATGCATCGGCCAGCCCAGACTGCCCCAGACTGGCCATTGGAATAAGCTGATACGGCGCTTTGAGTAATTCGGCAGGAATGATTCGGCGCTGTGCAGCCAAATGCATCGGTTGCTCTTCAAACAAGGTTTCATTTTGTGGGGTTAAATTGTGCGGTTGATGCGGCATAAAGCCCCACCACTGATGCTCATCACACAACCAGAGTCGGCTGGCCAGTACCGGATCAATGCGCTTTGCCTCGGTTAAAAGTTGCTGATTTTTTTGTCCATTGATCATTTTAACAATCGGCAAAAAGCGCAGTGAACCCAAGGCCTTGATGCCGAGGGGCAGTTTCAGGTGATCTTCGGGATTCAAGCCAGAAATCAGCGTTCGAATAGATGAGCTGGCATAAAAATGATGTACAGAAAATGCCAGTGGGATAAGACATCCAAGATCAATTTCTTGGGCAAAGGTGGAATCTAAAACATGTTCAAACTGCCATGCATGCATTGGCATCGGCAGATAGTTCGAGTCGATTTTTTTGGCGATCAGTTCGGCATGCAGTTGTGCTTGTTGTGTAGGATTAAGAAAGATCCGAGCAGGCTGATCAAGCTCAAGATCATGAATATCACGCCCAACCACCAGCAAATCCTTACGAACCGCAACCCACCGAACTGTAATCGGTTGCTGAAATTCTGGACTATACCGTTGATAGTCTGTCGCTGAAAATCCATCTTTTAATTTCGCTAATGGATGATAAGGCCGATCACGTAAGGCCGCATATTGCTCTAGATTTTGAAAGTGCTCGGCCGGGCTATGGTCTTGCTGACTATTTTTAAAGATTGAAACATTTGCACTCAGCGCCGATTGTGCGTCTGCAAGCATCAGATCGTCTCGAAACTGCTGAATTTTTTCAGCAGTGCAGTCAGCAAAAAGCCCTAAGTGAATGAATGCGTCGTAAAGCATTAAGGCACTGGGTTCGTGATGAATCCGCTGCTCGGTATGATCGAATAGAAAGATGGCGTTTGGCTTGATCTGCCAAGGCTGCTTATAGGCTGGTGTAATCCCGATAATCACAAGCTTGGTGCGACTCTCTGTACCGTAAACCACAAAATGCGTTAGTTCCTGACAAGCCTGTGCAAGAGCGTCTTGTGCATAAGGCGCAAGCTTCTGAATCACTTGTTGTACTTGCGAAGATGTTTGCATGTCGTGCGCTGCAAAAAAATCTTCGGCCAGAAGACTGTTGAGTAAATCCTGCTGGATACTGTGTTGAAGCTGCACATGGAGCTGTAATTTGCTATTCATGCTGTCTGCTCCTTGGCCTGCCATACACGAAAGCGATATAACGGATTTTGCAACTGCTTTAACTGAATTGCCGCATCGCCAAACAAACGACGTTTGGTGAGCGATTCAATGCAATATTCTTTAGCAAAAACATCAAAGATTTCATAACGTGATTGATGTTCAGGATACTGACGCTGAAAAGCATGAATGACTCCAGCCACCTTAGACCAAAAGATTCGCTCATCCAGATTGAGCTGCTGATGCAAACTGATGGCAATATCGCTCAAGGCAACAAAGAATAAACAGGCACAGCTAAAGTCTCGAACCAGATTGACATCTTCAGTTTCGATAAAAGACATCCGGTTTGCTTTTGCATGTTCTTTAGGCAAGGCATGTAGCGTTGGAAATTGATCGGGATGGGTCAAGTGTTGCGGACTAAAGCGCACACCATCGTGAAAGTCTTTTAAAATGATCCGTGTTGGCCAGCCATTTCGATGTACCAAAATCATATTCTGGCCGTGAGATTCCGTCCCAATGCCTTCGGCATAAAGAAAAAATAGAATAGGCTGAATGGTCACCGACAGAAACTGATCGAGCCATTGTTCTGCACCATATTGATCTAGCCAAGGCTGAATGAGTAATTGCCCATTCAATTGTAAATGCCCGACGCCATTAAGTGGCATGGCATCCTCACCTTCACGCAAATAACAATGGACACTCTCTCGCCATAAACTGCCAATCGTGCCATAAGCCTGCTGGGCATGAGAGGATGGCAACTGGGTAAAATCGAGCGCCATGGCATGAGTTTCTCTTAAAATTGCAAAATCTAATGCTTGTGCAATTGGGCTTTGATCCATCAGTGCCTGCAACCAGTCGGTAATGAGAGGTCCATTCATGGCAGCATGAGTGGCTAAAATCCGTGAACTGGAAGTATTGGTCAGACTCATCGAGAGCTTGATATACGGCTGCTCTGGCTGCTTTAGATTGGTCAAAGTTCTGAGAGATTGCTGCGCCACATAAGCCGTTTCTCCACGGCCCAGATAAATCAGTTGTCCAGCGCTAAGTTCCTCAAAAAAAATCGGAATAATAGTGTTTTCCCATTGCCAAGGATGCACAGGTAACCAAATGAATTCATCGGGGCTTTCGGTCTTTTGTATCAGTGTAGCCTGAAACTCTGCCCGATCTTTTGGACTGAGCTGCGCAATTTTAGTGTGATCTTGTGATGCTGATATCGACGTTTGACGCTTGACCAATGAATGATGCACCGCCAGCCAAACCAGATGAATCGGTTCTGCATATTCGACACCGTATTTGGCGTTATCGAGCAGACTGAAACCCACCCGAGACTTGTAACATGGGTGATACGGATGACCATCCATCAAATAGGTTTCCAACTGATCATAACAGTATTGACTGGCCGGAAGTGGATACGCCTGTTTATACGAAATGGACTGTACGTCATGCATAAACGTGCGCTTGATCTCCATCAGAAAATCTTCACATTTCTGCGCATTTGGAATCGCACGTACAATTTCATTTAGCACGCCATTTAAACGAGCTGGTTGTGAAACACCACGGGCATCAATCCGAATTACAGGCGCATGATTAAAATGGATTAAGCCAAAACTTAAATAACGCTGACCATAGGCCCGATAAATCACTGCTTGCTGCTGATCGGTTGCCTGTATCTCAAAGGTCCCATCGTGTTCAAAAACCTGAACAATGTCTTCATAGATCAGTGCTTGCAATAACTGTTTAATTACACGCTGTTCAACCTGCTCTATGGCAGATTGATCGGGCTGCTGCCACGCGATGCTAGGCGATGAAACGCGATATTCATGAAGTGCTGAACTGTTTAAATTTCCCATGTTATTGTTCCTCAATTTTAATTACATGCTCGCTTTACAAGCGGATGAGTTTTTGATGTCTGGAAATTTCCATGCAAAAGGCAATGCCAGTAGCAAGCCGCCTGCACAGATTAGAAATAATTCGCGGATGGCAATTAACTGTGCCCACTGCGGATCGTGTAGGCTCAATAGCGATGCGCTTCGAAACTGTAAATACAAAGCCGCCAAGACCACGGCAACCGCGGAGCATAAACGGCGCAACAGGTTATTGATGGCAGCGCCTTGGGTCACCAGTTCCTGATTATTTAAACTGTTTAGACCTGCTGTGGTTGAGGGCATATACGACATCGCAAATCCGAGCCCATGAACCATCATGCACAGCATCAGAAAAGTAACTGGAAGATGAATGCCCGCGCCAAGCCCTATAAATGCACTCGACGTCAGTAGCAGCCCAACTGAAATCAGGCATTTTGCGCCAAAACGATCAAGACAATTGCCTGCCCATTTACTGCATACACTGGTACACAAAGCACTACTCATAAGTAATGCGCCTGTCCAGAGCGGAGAAAGATGTAAAGCATTTTGAACCAGAAGCGGAATCGCAAAGAGCATGATAAACAGGCCCACGGTATGCAGCACTGAAATGATCAAGCTAAAATTAAAGCCCGGACTGGCAAAAAGTTGTGCCGGAATCAGTACTGCTTTACGTTTTGCAGGCAACCACTGGAACAGCCCGCCCATTAAAATAGCCAGCAGCAGCGGTAGATAAAATGCCGGTGCCCAAAAGTCAGCGCGGGTTTTAATCTGGCTCAATGCCAGTAACAGCGCCACAATTAAAATAGACAGTGTGCTAAAGCCTTGCCAGTCGAAAGCAGAAACGCCGCCTTGTGGCTGCTTGGGTAAGGTTTTATAGCCCACGAATAGTGCAATTAGTCCAAAGGGCAGATTTACACTAAACAATGCGGGCCATCCCCATTTCAGCAGTAACAGTGCACCGAGCATAGGACCACAGGCAAGCGTGAGCATGATCATTGCTCCCCAAATGCCAGTGGCAGCGCCACGTTCCGATTGAGGTGTTACTGCAAAAATAAGCCCCAGCGACAGTGGAATCATGAGTCCGCTGGCAAAGCCCTGAATGGCTCGCACCAGCAACACGGTATTAAAGGACTGCGCCAGCATACCCACCGCCGAAATAGCCACAAAGGTCAGCAATGCCATCAAATACACATTGCGTTTACCCAAGGTCTGGCTCAGATAACCTGCCAACAATAGGCTTAAACTCATGCTCATTAAAAAGATCACCATGACCCAGCTCACTTGTGCCTCTGAAAGCGCAAATTGCTGCATGAGTGTGGCCAGTGCCGGATTAAAACTGCTGTTGCTCAGGCTGACTGTGCCAGTGCCCAGCATTACACTGAGCATGACCCAGCGTGCTGACTGACGAGACGGTTCGTGCTTAAGATGTAAGCGTGCCATACTCTTTCCCTCAGTACTTGCTGCTGTACTCCGAATACGATTCGCTATTTTTACTGGCGCGTTGCGACAGCAGGCCTTCTGCACGAAAAGGTTTATTCAGTCGGCTACGATGGGGAGCGGTCTGCTGCTCACCCAGTGAAAATTCCTGAAAGCTTTGCCTAGACTCCAGTTTAAAATGGGTTTCTGCCAGAATTTGATTGGCAATTTTTGCCGAACGGAATGCCCCAAGTCCTAAGTCTGGGGTACCGACACCGTGATGATGCAAATCGGTATTTTGAACATAAATTTCGCCGTCTCCCTGATACGCCACGCGATGTGACGCATCGATCTGCCAGCGATTTTGTGCATCGTGTGGAATGAGAGCATTGAGTTTGGATAAAAATTTCATTGCAGGATAACGATATCCAGTCGCGGCAATCACAGTTTGCGCCTGCAAATTAAAGACTTGGCGTTTTTGAGTCTGGAAAAATTTGAGTAAAATACGGTTGCCACTGCTCAACTGGGCATTTTCAAGTTGGTGATGCCCTGCCAGCGTTACATGAGTTTCGGCCTGCCCGATGCTACGGTGATATAAACGCTCGTAAATATCGCGAAGGGTTGTACTGCTAATCCCTTTGTATAGATTGGCCTGTTGCAAGGGCAACTGATCTTTTAGCGCTTTGGGCAACTCATAAAAGTACTGCATATAATCTGGACTAAAATTTTCCAAGCCCAGCGGTGTATGCTCCATAGGGAAGAAACCAGCAGAGCGCGTGAGCCAGTACAGATGAAATCGAGGCTCTCCCGTTTCTGGGCAAAGCTGCCGGTCGAATAAATCAATAAAAATCTCGGCAGCCGATTGGCCTGAGCCAATCAGCACCACATTGCCAGACAACTGCTCCTTGCACTGCTGCAAATAACTCGAAGAATGCAAACAATCTGGTGTTTGCTCGGCAATCGATTGTAAAGGCTGCGGCAATGCCGGCACGGTTCCCACGCCAAGGACTAATTTTTTGGCCTGATGCACCGCCAGACGGCCATTGTGCTCGGTAATCACCTGAAAACCTTTGCTGATGGGTGCAATATCGGTGACGGTATGACCAAAGCTTAAATGGCTGAGTTGTTTTACCACCCACTGGCAATAATGGTTATATTCTTTGCGCGGAATATACAGGTTTTCACGAAAATAAAATTTATACAGCCGCTGCTGGTCTTTTAAATAATTTAAAAAGCTAAACGGGCTGGTCGGCTCAACCAGACTGACCAAATCGGCCATAAAAGGCACTTGCAACATCGCTTGCGGCAACTGTAGCCCAGCATGCCAGTCAAAGCCATCACGCTTTTCAAAAAACTGATATTTTAAATCGTCCCGATCATTGAGTAGTGCAGCAAGGCTTAAGTTAAAAGGCCCTAATCCAACCCCGATAAAATCAAGCATGTTCGATCTCCGTGACCTGTGAATGAACACATAGTGGATTTTTTAAATCGACATAGATGGACTGTTGTGAAATATGTGCCTGTAGTTCGTCTAGCTCATAGACACGCGTCATCAGATTGCCTTTATAGGGAAAGGTTTCTTGATATAAAAGCGTGTGTAGCAATGCACTGTCTGGATAACAACGATAGGCTTGAAGCAGATACGACTGCAGCATTTCAATCAGTTGGTACTCGGTGACCACTCCAGTTGCACCCATGGCATTAATGAGGCCAAACAAGGTATTGCCAATAAAATAATAACGGAAACGCTCATCGACCAAAGCCTGTGGACAGACCGCCTGCCCCTCAGTTGCCAAGGCTGGAAAGCGCGTAAGAATTTTACCTGCCAACTCCTGAATGTAATAAAAGCCTTGATTGTCTCGGAACCAAACCGCTTGAGGGAATCCATCTTGCAGCGCAATGAGCGTATTTTGCTGATGTGCTTCGAATGCCATGCCAAATTCGTGGTATAGCTCCATTAAGGGCAAAATGGTGATATCTAAGAAACGCTCAAACCATTCAAGTGCCACAACATGCTGTGATTGGCCAGTACGCGCCGATATTGAGTTAAAAATTTCGTTAAAACGATTGGTTTCAATCGCAGGATGATCCTGACATAACGATGCCACGCAGCTAATATCATCCTGTGTCTTAAACGGATTTTCACGCAAGATGCAAATGGTTTCGTTTAAGACTTCGCCATTAAACTGAATGGCAATCCATGCCGGATCACTCAATGCCTGAAGCTTGGGATTGCGCTGTCGAAAATCGGCTAAACAATCGTCATGCCAAAGCTTGTAGCTGAGTAAACCGCGATGACATTCCTTATGTAAATTTACTCGAACAGAATTGGTAACCGCTACCGTCATGGAGGTTTTAAACATCCACGGCGCCTGCTCGCTATACAGCGTGCGTACCGAGGTGGTTGCCTTCATGTTCCACCCCAGCTCACCAAAGTCGACAAGTTTATTTTGATGTAATAGTGTTTGATACCATGCTTTGTCTTTTAAATAACGTGCCTGCCACGGATGCAAAGGAACAAGTGCGTAGTTGGGATATTGCTGAATTTTCAGACGATGATAGTCATTAAAATACGACTCGAGATCGTGTTTAAATTGCTCAGGAACCGAAAGATTATGCGCATTGTCATGTGCGACATAAGCAGGATGCACATACAAGAAATGCATTTTGAATTGATTTTGGGTTTCAGGTGAAAAGGCTTTCCAGTCGTCTTGAACAAAACCTTGCCGGCTTTTAGGCGATGGATGCATGCTATGCCCAATTATAAGTGCCTGCTCACTTTGAATAAACGATTGCTTGAGGCTGATGAGCTGGTGCAAATCAGCTTCACGATAGTGTAAAAATTGTTGTAATGCTCGGCGGCTCTGAATCCAAGACTCCAGTAATGATGAGGTATCTAAAGCGGAATATTGCTGATGATGTAAAATATTTTCGAGGAGATTGGCTGCCAGCGTGGCAGATGAAACGCGAAGCTCTAAACCATCCCGTTCAACCCAAGGCAACTCAGCAAATCGGTGCCGACCTACATTACTTTGATAAGCAATCGAGACATATAAATTCGCATCGAGGGTATGCAACACAATACTTAAAACGGGTAAGCCCCGACTCTTTTTTAACAATGAAGCAGATTGTTCAGTGGGAGGAATAAAACGACCTTGGCCGGTTTCTTGAAGGTAAGAATTTATCAAATTCTGTAACGCGATCTTATCCGTGATTGATTTCATCAACTTTGCTCTTATAAGAAAGTTGCATGAGAATACGACCAATCAAATAATAATGCAAATGCTAATTATTATCATTTACAATAAATGATAAAAAAATACACTAAAAAAGTGCCAACGGGGCATCGGCACAAAAGGAACAACTCGCTTTATTGATTCACCACCTTGATCACATCAAGCTATCGCTGTGAATCTTTAAATAAACCCTGAACGCTATTTAACAAATGTGCTGTGAAATCTGACTGTTCAACCGCTGCGTTATTCTCCACTCTCTTAAAGGTTAGCTTAATCAATTACAGAGAAACTGCTATGGCAGAGACTTTTACCAAAACAATAGATTTCAGTAATTTAGAAGAAGTTGAACTCATGAGTGGCACTATTTCTCGCGAGCAGATCGATGCACTCAATGATGTCATTTATCATCAAGTAGTAGGTGTTAAGCTCCGTCAGATGTTTAAAGATGTCCTTACTTATCCCCAGAACTGAAGCGCTTAAGCCTGCAATTTTATACTTTCCGGGTGGTGGATTTACTTCGGCAGATTACAACAAATTTATCGAAATCATGGTGATTTAATTTGGTTTCAGCCTTGGGTGATTCATCGAGTCGTCGAGTGGTTTAAAGATAAATTGTCGACATAAATTTTTGAATAATTTCGTTTTTATTCTAGTTAAAATAATAGAGATAAAATCTCTTTAAAATCGACTTAAGATTAATATTATTAGTTGGTTGCCCTTGTTTATTTTTTCTAATACCATCCTAGTCGCCTTAATATTTACTCAGCCACCTACTGCTATACTATTAGCATCGTATTCGGTCTGATTGTGAAGATACGTATAGGTGAGCGTGCCTGTGCTTAAACTATTTTTATTCAAGGTTTCAGCAAGTGGGTTTGAGGTGATAATCGCGCCTTTTAAATCGGTATTATTTTTCACATTGATCTGATAGCCGTCATCGCCTGCATATATCCCTCTGATCTTGTACCGAGATTACTGTTACTGCTACTCGCAGTATCTTGTAAGCTTTCCACATGGATATTATTGACTTGTAGATTGCCCCGATCTTGTATGCTGACTTCTCCGCCTTTGATATTCAGGCTATTTAAGCGACCTTCGGTTTTGTTCAGGCTCACTTCGCTGTTTATGTTGTTTAGGCTGTTGCTTTCTGATGTGCTAGTTTGTTTGCCAATTGAGGCACTGCCACCACCACCATAAGTGTAACTTATGCTCTGGCTATTGGTTTTGCTGTTACTGCTTTGGCTGTTCATTCAAGTCTTTGGTTTCATTAAAACTGGTAGTGCCAGTTGCGGTTATCCTATACATAGGGTACTAAGATTGGGACTTTTACCCAGCTTTATTTACAGGCTCCTAAATGACTCAACTTTACTCTGCTATATACACTATTAGCAATAAAACAAAAGCATCATTCTTTATACTCAGGCTCACCCCATAACTCAGGCATCCAAGGGCATGTTACGAATTTTCTATCTATCCGTTCACGATATTGTGATAAATCAGCAGGTACAAATGGCTCATCAAACCATTCGCTCCATAAAAAAAGTAAAAAATTAAAAAAGTTTTTATCCCAATTATCCCAATTATCCCAATTATCCCAATATTGATTATGAATATTAGGTTTATGGACGTGACTTGCATCTCCATCTAAATTATTTAAATCAACATTACCGAGAGGATATCTTTTTTTGGTAATACAGTATTTTAAATCTGCTTGATATTGATTTTTTTCTTGTTCAGATCTCCATTCTCCAACTTTTAACCATTTATTAATTGCATATCGAACATCTTTTTCATTTGAGAAATCCAAATTGTAGAATTCATCTTCAAAATTATAATATTCTAATGTATCAGGATGCCATGCTCCCTCAATCATACGCTCTATATGTTCAACACTAACATCAATCATATTTATTCTCTTTAAGGATTATTTAGTGGATTAGGCTTGGATTGGCCTAATTTTAAATTTGGATAGGCCGTAAAAGCTTTGCCTGTTTTAGGATCAATATTAACTGTTGCTGTATTACTCCAGCGATATTCACCTATAGGCACATTATCTCTTATATTTGATTTAATATTCCCAGTAAATCCTTCACCTATCGGGCGAGAAAATTCAATATCTATGCTAATCCGTCCTTTATTGATATATTCATTTGGATTTTGTTTATATAGAGTCTCTGCTTTTTCAATCGCAGTTTGCATATCTGTAGAATTAAAAAACTTAGATGCATCTGCAGGTCTACCTTTTTCTCCAGTCTGAGGATTAGTCCCATTCATTGCACGTTCATACTGTTGTTGTAGTGTTGTATAAGCTCCATGTTTACTATCATAATGTGGATTACTAGTACCATTTGCTTCATCTAATCTTTTTTTATTTCCTAAAGAAAAGTCTGCAGCAGAATTTGGATTTCCATCTAAAACATTCGGTAAATCTGCATTAAAATTATTGCTTACTTTTGCAGCAGCCAATTCGGATTTCTCTGCTGCTTCAGCCACTTTTATTGCCTTAAATGCGGTTAAACCATTTTTACCAATGTAAGCTAAATCCGCAACACTGAGTGCTGTACTTGCAATAGTTAATCCTGTTTCAATTTGCTTGCCCTTTACACCCAGATCATCTATTGCTATATCTTGTGGATACGATTGACTATGCTGATTAATCGCTGTATCCAATTTTTTAGCTATTGAAATATTATGGCTATCTTTAACTGCTGACCATATACCTTTAGGTGGAATCACGCCTGAATCTTTATACATTCTTAAATATGCAAGACCTTCCGCTATATTGTATAAGTGACTGATATCAACCGCTGTCTGTTGTGATCCTGATAGTAGTGTTTGCGTTACTTGATTCAAAACTTGGGGGTTTTGTCTAGCATATTGTCTAAAATCATCACCTAACTGTGACATTAATACTTCAGCCTGCACTCTCAAGTTATCTTTACTTGAGCTAATAAAATATGTCTTGTCTGATTGGTTAAGGTTTGCTGCTATAGTCATGCATTGACTTTCTGTACTACATTTTCCTGCAATTCGAAGGTCATTGGCTATGGTTTTTGAGGAAACCATTACACTTTTGTCACTTTTGAAGACCACTGATGAATGAGTGTTCACATCTTTTCTAAGTCGCTCATCTATTGAATTTCCACGTTTAAACGATGGCTGTCTATCTTCAAAGGTATCATTCAAAACCTGCTGTACACTAAGTTTTGCTTGATTTTGTCGTAATAAATCTTGTTGTGCCTGTGCATCATTCACACCCGCAATCACTGGTTTCGGTGTGGCCTGTATATCAGTCTTCGCTGTTTCTATGTTATTGGCATTCACCCAGCTATTGACATTAAATGCAGCTTCTCCCAGTTTTCCTAGACTAATGGCTGAATTTTCCCCAAATCCCGCCTGATGGGCATTTTCATGGGTAATCAGTTCTATACTTTTGTTTTGTGCTTGCCCATCCAGATAAATATCTGTTTTGTTGCTGATGTTGGTGGTCGCATCAACTTTTTGCAGTTCTTTGTTGTATAGCGCATCTGTTAGATTGATCTGTGTTCCGTTGATATTTATTCCATTGATTAATCCTTGATTATATTGATTGAGGAGTCCCTGATTATCAACAACATTGGTATTTAAACCATCTTGTATCAATTGGAGATTAGCTGCTAATTCAGCATCATAAGCTGTATTTGCATTATTTTTAGTTAAGGTTGCAGCATCTTTAACTGTACCATTTTCATCCAGTAAACCAACTATACCTGATCCAAGTATCAATCCGCCTGTTGCCGTTGAACCCGCTATAATTTTTCCATTTTGGGGTAGATCCTTCTGCTCTTTTACAATCTCCGTTCGCCCACTCTCACTCAGCAAGCGATGATCCACCGTCACACTGCCATTCAGCATCCCTGTGGTCTGGTCTCTAGTAATCTCTTGAGTGTTGTTAATGTCTCGATTGGTGTCTGCTGTCGCATTTGTTAGCGTGCCTTGCCCCATGGTTGCTTTGGTCAGTTGCTCTGTTTCTTGTCCACTGCTGTTTAGTCCAATCGTGGTCGAGCCCTTCGGTGCAGTGGAAGCTGCTTTGCTTCCGCCTTGTGGTATCCCGATATTGGTTGACACGTTAACACCACTGCTCTTATTGTAGTTATGGTCTTGTAGGTCTTTAAGTTCTAAATTGCCTGTGTAGTTGAGTTGGTTGTGGTCAATCAGGCTTCCATCTGCATTCTTGCTTGCATTGGCAATCACCCCACCGATGTTGCTGATATTTTTAACTCCCATTGCATCGAGGTTAGCATCGTTTTGTGCGTTACCAATCAGCAGTTTGCTGGTGGTATTCGTCCATGCGCTGTCACTACTACCTTTGCTTTGGTTGTAGCTGGCACTTAAGTTTTTACTACCACTGCCGTATCCACCGCCGATACTTCCACCTCGGTTACTGTTACTGCTACTCGCGGTATCCTTTAGGCTTTCCACATGGATGTTGTTGACTTGTAGATTGCCCCGATCTTGTATGCTGACTTCTCCGCCTTTGATATTCAGGCTGTTTAAGCGACCTTCGGTTTTGTTCAGGCTTACTTCGCTGTTTATGTTGTTTAGGCTTCTGCTTTCTGATGTGCTGGTTTGTTTGCCAATTGAGGCACTGCCACCACCACCATAAGTGTAACTTACGCTCTGGCTATTGGTTTTGCTGTTACTGCTTTGGCTGTTATGTTCTTTTCCTGCAGTAATATTCAGGTCTTTGGTTCCATTAAATGTAGTCGTACCTGATGCGGTAAGGCGACTTCCTTGTATATTGGCGTTTTGTCCTTCTGACTTTAAGGTCAGGTTGTTGAGGTCAAGCGTACTGCCTTGCCATTGGCCTTGTGTGGTATTTGTCATGGTGGTGGTTTCTATTCGCTCTCCATTCGCACCAATGGTAAATCCATAAGTTACTGTACTTGCTGCTGCGGCAGCAGCGGCCGAACCCACGGCAACTTGTGCACTCGCTAGATTGGCTGTCGCCATGGCAATATTGGCTTTGCTATCGTCCAATGCTTCTTTGGTAATTTTGCCTGCTGCATAGTCTTTTTGTGCCTGACTATATTGATCTTTGGCTTGTTTAACTGCTTCGGCTGCATCTTTAACTGCACCCACAGCCAAAGCTGCATCAACATAGGCGTTACGTACCCCAACTTCACTGGTCAGGGTTTCGGTGTGCGTCTTGTCTTCAGTCTCGGTTTTGTTTTCGTAACCACCGATATTGAGTTCACCCCGTCCATGATCCAGTACGGTATCGCCCGTGGCTTTGACATTTTGACCAAGGATATCTATTCCTTCTGCACCTTGTATATTCAGTTTTTCCGTATTGATCTGTCCTGATTTATGCGTGGTGATAGTCGTTGTCGTACTTTGTGTGGTGTCTTCATTTTTGAAACCACCCAGTCGTAGGCTGTCTTTGTTGAGCTTAACGCCTAAGCCCTGTATGGTTTCTTCGCCCTGACTGCTGCTGTGTTTGCTTTGTTCTTCTGCTGCATTCAGGGTGACTTTCTGACCTGATAAACTGATATTTTTGGCACTCAGGTCACTACTGGTGAGTGTGGTTTGTCCGCTTGAACCGATAGCAATGTTGTTGGCCTGAAGTGAGGTACCTTGTTGCAAGGTTTGCTCGCTTCGTTCGCCTTTGCTTTCTCCGATCTTGACAGGGTCATCCAATCCGATACCGACTGCACCTATCGCTAATCCTTTGATCAGTTCTTTGGCAATGCCTCGGTAACCCTTTTGTTGTTCATCCCATTGTTCGTCTTTGGTGGCAAGGGTGGATAAGGTGACGTTCTCTGGCATTAACGATCCGTCTGCTGCTTTGAGGCTGCCATCCGCCTGACGTTGCATCAGGGTATTTCCTACATAGATGCTGTTGCCTGCCTGAACGTCATTGGCTTGTAGTTCTATGTTTTTGGCAACATTGATATCAACAGTATTTCCTGCCTTGAGGGTAGTCTGTGCAACCTCCTGATCGATATAACCACTCTGACGGTTGTTATAGGTGGCAACGCCTTTTTTCGATGAGGTCGAACTCTCACGTTTGTCATCAATTGCAGATAACAGTGCGACATTGCCTTGCTGTGCCTGTATCTGGATATTATTGCCTGCCTCAGCCTGTAAATGGGTCACGCTAATATTACCCTGTGCACTGTTAATAATGATGTTCTGCCCAGCACTCATCTGATTGGCAATGGAGGTGCTGCTGCTCGCATCATAGGTCGAAGATTTTTTACCGCCAAATGATCCTTTACTTTGTGACTGACTCGAAACAGCGCTTTGATTTAAACCATTGTTCAACACAATATCTTTTTGGGCAGACAAGTGTATATTGCCCTGTTGGCTATTTAAATCAACAGCTTTGCCCGTGATATTCTGCCCATTGATCAGCAACGAGCCCTTACTATTAATCTGACTACCCACATCCTGTTTTTGTTTCTGTTGATAACCATTTTTATCATTAATCTTCAGTGTTTCCTGCTTGCCCACACTTGCAGTGCCCAAGTCAACACTACCCGTTGTATTGATTACAGTCGCACCATTACTGTTGTTGATCTGCGCGCCTTTTAAGCTACTATTGCCTGCAACATTCAGCATCAGTGTGGCTTGTTTTGCATCGAATTGCTTTGTACTACCATTGCCGACATATAGCCCTGCAACTCGATCAAGATTGGTGCTGCTCGCACTAAAATTACCTACTTGACTCTCTGAGGTTCGAGTTGTGCTTTCAATATTGAGGTTCCCACCCACTTTGAGTGCCATGGTATCTTTGGCTATGATTTGCCCGCCGATATTATTGAGATCTTTCTGAGTTTCGATCGCCACCTGATTGCCTTGAATCCGTCCATTGAGGTTTTGTACGTTATCGGCTGTAATTTGTACTGCTTCACGGCCTGCAATAGTCGCCCCATTAATCAAATCACCATCCAGTTTCAGGTTAACGCTATTCCCTGAGAGTAAGGTACCATCACCTTTCAGATCTCCCACCCGTGCCTTGACATACACTTGCGGAACTAAGGCCTTAGTGGTCGTTCCATTTGGTAAAGTGATACTTTGTTCGACCAACCACACAATATCACTGGTGAGCTGTGCCGTTTGAGCTGCAGTTAAAGCAATACCTGGACGTAAGCCATACAGCTTGGCAAAAGTGATGCCATTGTTCATCAGCGCTTTGTATTGCGCATCATCATTGGCAAATCCTTCCAGGAAGCGATAGCCTGTCAGATTCGAAATCTGATCTTGCACCAGACGCTGTTCATAGAAACCATCGCCTAAACGTTTCTGCTGTAAGGCAGGATCCAGTCCAAGCGCATCGAGCATGTAATCCGATGACAACCATTTTTTATAATCAGCAAAGGCAGGGTCTGTTTCAATCAAATAGCCTGCTTTGCTGTCTGCATTGACTTTATACAGGGCACTGTTTGGCACTTTAACTTCAGTCAAAGTGACGCTGCGTATTTCATATTCTGTGCTATCTGCCGCTTGCTCAGGGGCATTGGCCTGATCCGTTGTCGCTTTGGAATGAGCCTGATCAGCACGATTTCCCTGTAGCTGGGTATTCTGCTCAACCACAACGGTTATGTTTTTAGATTGTTGCGATGGCTGGTTGTGTTGTCCTGTTTGGGTACTGCTATGGTTTGAGGCACTGCTTGTATCTGCTACATTTAAATTTTGTCCCTGTGCATTTTGTGCCTGACCGACTTGGGTTGAATGATTGCTGTCCTTGAGGCCATTCACATTTTGCTGTTGAATTTGACCCGCTGGTGCTTTATCTCCACTTTGGTTATTTGAAACGACAGTTGTTGAAATCTGATTTTGGTTTAAACTTTGGTTACCTAATGCCTGACTAATATTTAAGTCAAATGTAGTTTCACTAGAAACTTCAAAAGGATTGTTCCATTGTCCTTCATATTTCCAATATTTAATCTGGGTTCCCTTATCAACCACTTTTCTAATCCCTGGGATATTTGTTCCAGATTCAATACTTCCACCTTCATTTTTAAGCTCGCCACCCGCAAGGATCTGACTCTTATCATTAAATACCTGTGCACCGCCCAAGTCTAGATTACCACCTGCCTTGATTTGACCTGGCGCTGATTCAGTCGTTCGGGTTTCATAGGTGATTTCACTGTATTGATATTTCATCCAGTCTTCTTTGGGATTACCATCGTAATAGACCCCATCAAAGGTACACCAAGCGTCACAATATTTTTCTAATCCATCGATGCGCGAAACTTCAAAGTCGTTATCCGTTTTAAAATTCTTATTAATATTATTAATCCGCTTTGCCGAAAGATGCATATCCCCCAACGATTCAATCGTGGCACTTTCATTATTGATCACCTGAGCCTGACCTGTAGCATGGTCATTGGCATCTAATGATCCACCCAGATATAAATTGTTATTACTAAAAATCACGGCCTGACTGGCATAATCCGCCGTATTGGCTAGGTTATTCAAAGTTTGTACGCCCAAATGCATGTCGCCCCGTGAAGCAATCACTGGAGCCACACCCACACTATTCGGACGGTTATTTAAAGTATTGGCTTGAATCGCCAGTGTTGTCCCGTAAATACGACCTGTTCCTTCATTATTCAGGGTATCGGCTTGTAAACGGGTATTATCACCATTAATTAACCCACTATTATTCAGGTTGTTTTGCGCGGTCAGTCGGGTGTCATGGCTTTCAATCTTGCCATTCTGGTTATTGTTGATGTTGGCTGCATTGAATGCCAGTTGATTGCCTGCGTTAATGGTGCCGTTATTGGTGATATTGCCTTGTGTGTTGAGGCTTAAATCCTGATTGGCCTGTAACTGGGCATTGGCATTGTGCACATAATCATTTTGCAAGCTCAGAATGGCGTTGCCTAAGCTCAGCACTTTGCCATCACCTGACAAAGATTTGGCACTGAGGTTTAATCCTGTCCCTGCGAGAATTTGTCCACCCAGATTTTCAATTACCAGTGGATCGCCCTGAATGGTCAATTGTTTTTCGCTGCTGATCTGACCTGACTGGTTATTCAATGCCTGTTGAATATTAAGATTTTGATTTGCACTGCTACGAATTGCACCACTCTGGTTATTTAAGACGTTACTGGTGATATTCAACGTATTCGCATCAATCCCCTGAATCGATGCGTTTGCTGGATCAGTATTTAAGGTATTTTGGTTATCCAGTTGCTGGGTGCTGATCTTCAGCTCACCTGCCGCCATGATATGACTATCGGCATCAGAGTTGTTGGCTTTGCCGTTGTTATTGATCTGATCAATATTCAGGGTCATACCACCCATAGACAATAATTGCCCTGACTGGTTATTTAATAAACTGTTTTGTCCTATTCCCTGTAGGTTCAGTTGAGTGGTCGCCAGTAAAGTTCCTTGCTGGTTCAACACTTGGTTGGCCTGTAAATCCAGTTGTTTGCCACTGGCTAAATAGCCTTGGCTATTGTTCAGTGTCTGGATATGATTCAGTTGAATATCACCCTGACTGAGGATGCCACCTTGCTGTCCACTGTGTGTGTTGATCAGATCCTGTTGATGGGTATCAATCTGAATATTTTGCTGTGCCTGAATCAGTCCCTGATCATTGTTCAGTTTGCCTGAATCAATCTTCAGATTTTCAGCACTCAATGTCCCTTGATGGTTATTTAGCAATTGTCCACGGCTATCCAGTTGTAACTGCTGTTTGCTACTAATCTGACCTTGTGTATTATCAAGTCCTGTGGCACTCAGGTGTAAATCTTGACCTGACTGAATTGTACCTTGTTGGTTATTCAGAAGCTGTGATCCTGTATCGATCAGCACATTGTCCTGAACGCTGCCAATTTGTCCTGCATTATTATTTAAACCTTGGCTGTTTAATTGCAGTTGCTGATTCGCTGCAATCACACCACTATTATTGTTAATATCGTTTGTGGTAGTGATGTCTAAATTATTCTGGCTATTGATCTGACCTTGATCACTATTGTCCAGTTGATCTGCGGTTAAGCTTAAAGCTTTGCCTGATAAGATTACACCTGCCTGATTGCTGAGGATGGCATTGCCCGCATTTAGCGTAACATCACTCTGTGAGCTTCCTATCTGACCTTGATTATTGTTGAGTCCCTGACTATTTAGCGTTAAACCTAAATCCGCTGCAATCAGTCCTTCCAGATTGTTAATATTCTGCTGACTGCTGAGTTCTGTCTTGCCTTGGCTGTTAAGCTGACCTTGCTGGTTATCAATGCGTTTGGCTGTAAGGCTAATATCCTTTTTAGCCTGCACGTTACCAGACTGGTTACTGAAGCGACCTTGTCCTGCATCAAGGCTAAGTTGGTCTTGTAAACTACCGATTTGGCCTTGGTTATTGTTGATGCCTTGGCCTTTCAACTCAACTGCTCCGTTGGCAATCAATTGACCCGTCTGGTTATTGATGTCCGACTGGCTTTGAACATTGAGCTCACCTTTCGCTGTGATCTGTCCTTGTACGCTGTTATCAATCTGCTGCGCAGTGATCTGTTGATCCGTTCCACTATGGATTTGACCCGACTGGTTATTTAAATCACCAGTCAGGTTTAAATTGAGATTGGCTTGATCACCCGTCTGGATCGTACCTGACTGATTACTCAATTGATTGGCCGTGATATTCAGTTGTGCATTCGCAGCAATTTGACCATGATCATTATTGATCTTGTTCTGGCTGTGTAGCTCCAGTGTATTTAAGGCACTGATCACGCCACTATTATTCAAGCTGTTGCTGTTGATGCTTAAGGTTTTACCAGACTGAATTTGACCAGCAAGGTTATCTAGGGCCTGTTGTCCAGTTTGAATATTTAAATCACCCAGTTCTGTTCCAATTTGACCTTGATTGTTGTTTAAACCTTGGCTAGACAGTTGAACATTATTTTTTGCCACAATCGAACCCGCAGCATTATCAATTTCCTCCTGCGTAGTGATATTAATATCACCCTGTGCATTGATTAAACCTTGCTGGCTATTGTCCAGTTGTTTAGCTTCAATCTGGGTGTTCCCTGCGCTGATCAATTGACCTGATTGGCTATTGTCCAGTGTACCACTCAGTTTAAAGTTCAAGTCCTGACCGCTTTGTAATACACCGCCTTGGTTACTCAAGTCTTGCCCAGATAAATTCAAAGTTTTCCCTGAAATCATCTGGCCTTTATTATTGTTCAACCATTGTTGTTGTGTATTCAGTTGAGCCTGTGTCGCAATCAAGCCTGATTGGTTATCAATGCCTTGTGCTTTTAAGCTTAAATCTTTTGTGGATTGCAGTTTGCCTTGCTGGTTGCTTAACACGCCTTGGCCTGTATCGATACTGAGAATACCCTCTACACTACCAATCTGTCCTGAATTGTTGTTCAGCCCCTGACTGTTCAGTTGAACTGCTTGATTAGCAATGATTTGACCTGAGCTGTTATCAATGTCTTTGTGAATATTTACCTGTATCGCGCCTTGCGCATTGATCAATCCTGACTGACTGTTTAATTGATCGGCTGTAAGCTGAATGTCTTTGGCAGCTTGCAATGAACCCAATTGGTTGAGGAGTACACCTTGTCCTGCATCCAGTAATAATCCGCCCTTAATCGAACCAATTTGTCCATGACTGTTGTCTAGCCCTTGTGATTGAATCTGCACGTCACCATTGGCAACGATTTGCCCTAACTGGTTATTGATCTGCTGTTGGCTGGTCAGTTGAAGATTTTGCTGAGCATTGATTTCACCCTGATTGCTGTTGTCGAGTGAACCAACTTGAAGATGCGCTTGATTACCTGCATAGATTTGTCCCGATTGACTGTTATCCAGCTTTCCTCCGACATCTACATCTAAATTCTGACCCTGTGCCGAGCTGAGTGTGCCTCCTTGATTATTCAAGCTACCCGCTTTGATATTCGTTGCTGTTGCACTTTGAATCAGCCCAGCCTGATTATTGAGCTGTTGCTGAATAACAAGATTCAAAGGATTTGATGTCCCCCGCTGAATCAACTGACCTTGCGTGTTATTTAACTCATTGGCTTGAATCACAATCTGATCTGCCGAAGTCACACCACCACTCACATCCAGCGTACCACCTTTAAATTGTAACGCGCCATTGCTCAGGATTTGCCCTAAGTGACCATTCAGTTGAGCTGTCTGAATGTTCAGTTGATTGATTCCTGCATGAACCACTTGACCTTCTGTATTATTCAATAATGTTGTCTTGATATTAAGATCAGCGGCATTACTACGAATTTCCCCCGACTGGTTATTCAAGCTTTGGCTAAAGTTGAGGTCTAACTGATCCTGACCTGTATGTAAAATATGCCCTTGTGTATTATCCAGACGGTTTGCGGTTAGGTTTAACTGCTGAGCACTCAGCGTCCCTTGCTGGTTATCAATCAAATCATGACTTTTAAGACTCAACTGCTCTGCAATCACTGTTGCCGCACGTGTAGAAATATCACCTGTAACACTGGCTAAATCGATATTTTTTGCTTGTAGTTGTCCATTGGTCGCATCAATCTGCTGCTTTGAAGCGACTTTAAGATGCTGACCAGCAAAGCTCTTCCCATGTAATGCGGTTTGATCTGCCGTGATGTCAAGATCGCCTGTATTGGTCAGTTTTCCCTGACGATCCAGCCCCGCAGCAATCAGCGCAGCTTGCTCATGTTGTAATTTTGCCGTATTCAGCTGAATATTTTGCCCCGCAGCAATCGAACCGGTATTCAGTATGTGCTGCCCTGTGATCTTGATATTTTGATCGGCATAAATACTGCCACTGTTATTCAGTACTTGGTGCGTCAATTGACCATTATTGGTATCAATTAACCCTTGATGATTGTCAAATTGATCGACCGTACTGATAAAACTTTGGCCAGCAACAATACTCCCTTGGATATTATTGACGGTTGTATGCTGTTGCTGAATATTTTCTGCTTGAATATGACCAGACGTATTATCAAGCTGTGCACTTGCAAGATTTAACTGAGTTTTAGCCTGAATGATGCCTGATGTGTTATTGATAACTTGATTGGCTTTCAGCTCAATACCTTGTTGTTCTGAATAGATCAGTCCAGACTGATTATTGACTTGATCTGCCTGAATATTAAGTTGTTGCCCACTTGCAATTTGGCCTTCAGTATTATCAAGACTATTCACTACATTGAGATCGAGTTGATCAACAGACTGAATTTTCCCTTTCTGGTTATTGGTCGTTTGAGTTTGAATATTCAGTTTTTGATTTGAGATCAATTGACCAGACTGGTTACTCAAAGTATTCGTTTGAATCTCTGCCTGCTTAACGGTCAATTGCCCCTGATCATTATTAAAGCGCTCGCCCTGTATTTTCACATGACCCAAATTGAGCTGACCACCTTGGTTATCTAACCCATTTTGGCTCTCGACATCTACACCGCCATTGGCAATGATGGTTCCTTGATCATTATTCAGTTGGTCTTTAACATGAATATAACCTTGGTCATACGTTTTTGGCGTGGTGTCTACTGGGGTAGCAACCTGCAAACTTCCCCCATCTTGTGCAGGATTTGATGGAGCGGTCTCTGATCCTGTTCCACCTGTCGACCCGCCAGTACCACCACCTGTGGTACTTTTGGCAATTCCAATTTTACCGCCAAGGTTGGTCATTGAACCTGACTTCAAATCCAGCCCTTGCATACCTGTTTGTTCGATAGATCCACTATTTTTTAAACTGGTCGCATCTATCACAACGCGAGCAGCGTTCAATGTGCCGCTATTATTTAAACGATTCTGTTGATTCAGATGCAACTCATCGGCACTACTGATTAAACCTGTGTTGTCTAGATTTTGACTCTCAACAGAAATTTGTGATGTGGCACTACTCACGTTACCCGTATTTTGAACATTTTGAGCTTTCAGCTGTACCTGATCTTTATTCGCAATCACATTGCCTGTGTTGACCAAATCACCGTTGGCATTGAGGCTAAGCATACCTTGAGTGCTATTGATCGTGCCGGCATTACGTACACCCAAGCCTTGCTCGGTTCCCACCAGAAAGATTTTCCCAGCATACATTCCGCCCAATTGGCCTACATCTAAAGCAAAGTTGGATATCGGTGCACTTGTCGCATCCGTCGTTGCAGTAATTTTAGGCGCTACTTGGTCTTTGACTTGAATATCATTTTGACCTAACACCGTGTTCAGCTCATTGGCATATAGGCCTGCATTGACTTTTAAAGCACGTGTATAGATATCGGTAAACGGGGTTAGACTTCCATTTAAACCTTTACCGTCAATCGTCACTTGCCCCTCGCGAACACGGAACGATTCCAGATAACCCTGATTCATCACCGCCTGCCCTGTGGTCAGGGTAAATCGATCTGCATTAATCACACCACAGCCATCACAGACCAAACCAGACGGATTGGCAATGACCACTTGCGCCTGTTTTCCGGCAACTTCGATATAGCCTTTGAGTAGACTCGGATTACTCGAGTTGACTTCATTTAAAATGACTTTGGCTTCCCCTTTAGCAAGCCAAGGATTGCCCTGTACCCAGCCACCGATTTGAGTTTGGGTGTTATTTCGTGAGTTATTTAAAATGGCGCCTTCTTGCCCCACATCAAACTGAGTATAAGTATTGCGTGACACACCACCGGCACTCGGCGTCTGGATATTCACCTGCGTGGTGCCATTGGCACTGTTTAAGATGGTGGCTTGCTGCGACGTTGGTGCGCTTTTATCGGCAATAATTTGCGTATCTGCCACCGTACTCATGGGTAGACTGATCACTAAAGCGCCCAAACACCCGATCACGGCAAAGTTAAGCGGATTGAGTTTTTTATAATGAATCGGCGAAACCGTGACTGCCACCGTATCTGCCGACGTTAAGGCGGAAGTTTGCCCAGCCTGTTTGGTTTGACTTTTGACAATTTCGGCCACGGCAATAAATAGACCACGGGCCTGACTAAAAATAACACGGTAGCAATTCTTATTCATTTGTTTTACTCAATCTTCATTTCTATAAAAACACATTCACACCATTGGACGGTCGCTTTGATCGTCTAATGCTCAATAGCTCCAGTTCACACTAAAGCCCGTGGTGTAATGGTCTGTTCTAAAGTTATCTGGTTTTTTCAGCGGAGCGCCCACAAAGACGTCGTAACTCATGCGCAGTGGCGCGATCTGGCCACGTAAACCCACGACACTGCCCAGCAAGCTTGTACCTGGCAATGGATTCGGCTGATACGCTGTGCGTCCACCCACTTCACCATAGTCAATACCGGCATACCAGTAATGCGGTTGACTTAAAATCGAACCGCTCAATTCATTTCTCATCAAAAAGCCATTATCGGCCAGTAGGGTTTGTTCGCCATCAAAGCCACGTACGGTATAACGGTTACCAATCGAGAAACGGTCTTGTGGGGTTAAAGGTTTGTTACTTCGTTGCATACGCCATTCGGCGGTATATTGCAGATTCTGCGCGCCCACTTTAAATGGTACTTGCAAGCTAGCATTGGCCTGTAAAATTCCTACACGGGTATATGCTTCATCAAATGCTTCTTCGGGTGCACGCATGGCTCCCAGCCAGCCTGTGCCTCGTTTATAGGTCAGATTGGTTGCTAAAGTCGCATTAGAAAAATATTCAACATGATCCATCATGGCTTTCCAGCCTGCGGTCTTTCGGCGTTGCACTTCAACTTCAACATCTTCAATATAATTTCGAGACTGACGCGACCAGCCTCCCACCCCGAGTGAGGTTTTTCTGTGCGCATCCCGATAGATCACACGAGAGAGATCGACACCCACCAATTCACTTTCGCCGCTATATTGATAGCTCTGGCTGGAACCTGCCACGGTCTGGTTATAATCCGATTTGCTGTAACTACTGGTGAGCAACCAATAGTCGAACGGGATGGTGTAACTCATATACACCCCATCGCTGCCGTGTTTTCCAGAACCTCCCCCCAAATCATGGTTGTAACTGACATAAAATAAGTCATTGAGTGTCAGTAAATGATCGAGCGATACGGTGGCCGTTCCCAGATAACGTCCAGTTGATTTAGCGCCTGAGTCATCAAGGCTTAAATTGATGCGGTAAGGTTTCGATTGCTGCCATGCAAGCATGACATCGCTATAACCCGGTGTATTGTTATTTTCGGCAGGTTGAATTTTAAAATCTGCTTCAACTGTTGGTACACGTTTAAAGTTTTCTAGGCCTTGTTCTAGATCACGTATATTGAGCACATCACCCGATTTAATCGGAAGCGCATTGATATTGTGCGCGCGTGCCGAGGTCCCATGAGCAAACTTGACCTGATCGATTCGCCCAGGGATCACCACCATGCGAAGCTGGCCTGAGGCAATATTTTGTGCAGGCAATAAAACCCGTGTCGTAACATAGCCATCTGCAATGATCCGGTTTTGCACCAGATTCAACACTTGATTTAAGCCTTGTACACCAAGGCATCTGCCGATGACATTATTTTGCCCATGCGTCACGTCTTTAAGTGTGTACTGAAATTGCTGAGCATCATCCCCCTCAAGCAGAATCGACTGAATGGCAAAGCACGGCGTTTCAGAATTTGATTGTAGGAACTGACGTTGATTCGCCGTGAGCGCGGGAGCGTTTTGCCCCAAATTAACGTTGACCGACGGCTGAATCTGTTTTTGTAAGGCCTCATCACGCTGTTGCTGCAAAATCTGATAATTTGCCGCATCAATCTGCTGCTGCGGATTCGGTTCAGCAGCCATTGCTGCGCTATACGTACCCGTTAAAGCTAAGGCCAATACTGTTTTTTTTAAAGATATTTGAAGCTGAGCATTCATATTTTTCATTATTGTAAAATAAAAGTGAGAACCAGTTAACAAAATAATAGCAAGCTTTACATTTTTGTAAATATTTTTTAGACAGATTTGTCTTTATGATTTAAAAAAAATAATAAAAGACCCAAATGATGAATTTGGGACTGGTTGTCATTGTTTCACTTTCTTAGATACTTATTATTTCCAAATTTTCATTTACAGTTTAATAGCGCATTAAAATGTATAACGATAATTGATCAGTAAGCGATGCTGATCCCAATCTTTTCGGGTCATTCCATTAATTTTTTCGCCTAACGCAGCATGCTCAAATTTGGAATCATAATGCAGATATGAATAACGAAAATCCAGATTCTTTATCCAAGGTACACTGTAGCTAAAGCCAATATCGTAATAACGTTCCTGACCTTCAATCTCGCTGCTGATGTTGCTCTGGTGCGCACCAAATCCATAAGCGTATTTAAATTCAGTCTTGAGGCCCTGAATCACATCCGACCAGTTATATCTAAAGCGAAGCGCAACCGCCGTCTCGTCATTGTTGGTAAAATCTGGCCCTATAGCAGAAGACGTCGGAAAAGGATTGGTTCCGTGATCCTGAGTCAGTCCCCCTGTACGATCTGAATGCGTCGAAAAGTTATCTTCAATCCAGAAACCATCAAATTTTGAGATTGCTACACCCAGTTCGAAGCGCTTGATCATCCAGTTAATATCAAAAAAATAGCCGTTCCCACGATTAGATATCTGTTGTCCTTTTATACAATCCAGATCCGCTTCTGCTGCGCACTTAAACAAATTTCCATCATCTCTTGAAAAGAATGCACCGCCTGTCAATAACCATGTACTGGACGCAAACGGCAATTTATATTGAATCGTTGTGCCGTACTTTTCTAAATAATCCTTACTCTTTAAGTATTCGGTATTTAGCGTCCATTGCTGCGTTTGATATTTCGCACCCATCAAAGCCACATAAGGAATATGTTCGTTGTTATCTGTGACTAACTTTTCAAAGCTGTCCATACTACGTGGCTTCCAGCGGTCATAGTAGGACAGATAAGTATTGAGCTCGGGATTCAGCTTAAATTGAGCACTAACGCCTGAAAATGTATCGGGTACAGTTCGGGTATTGGTACTTTTTAATAATAGTGAATCTTGCAGCTGACGACCGATTTTAATCTCGCTCCCCTCGCCCAATTTGGCTTTAACATAGAGCTGCCCCAAAACTGCAAAATTCTGTGCCAGTTTGCCATTATTTTCAACTTCAAGCAGCTGCGCCGTAGGTTTACCCGTATCAAACAGTTTCGATACCGCATATACAGAACCATCTATTCCCAACCAGTCACGCCAATATACCGAACGGTAATTTAGTTCCATCCCTAGCGCACTTTGCTCATAGCGGCTGGTCGTCGGGTTGGGATTGAGTAATGTTGGATGTGCAACGCCTTGATCATTCCAGTAACGGGTATTGAGTTTAAGTTCGAGTTGGCCATAGTTCTGAGGTATATCTGCATGGCAAAATGCAGTGTATCCCAAGCCAAATACGCTTAATAATAAGCCCTTATTCATTTTAAATATCCTTTTTTAAGCATGAATAAAAACACTGCCTAACCTTTCAGCTAGGCAATTTTTAGATATGTCATATAAAGTTAAGGAGAGAGTTTCTCTAAGACTTGGCCCTTGGTTTCGATGGCAAACCAGAACGTCACCAATCCACCAATTAGTGCCACGATTGCCAGTACGCTAAATACATACTGAATGCCATAGCCTCCAACAATTAATCCAACAATTACTGGCCCAATTGCAGATCCTGCACGTAACCAAGCGGTACTAAAGCCGATTCCCATCGCACGTAAACGTGTCGGATACAGCTCAGCAGCATAGAGATATAGAGAAAATGAGATGGTTTGTAAAATTGCATAACTGAGCGTAGCGAGTACCACAACCTGTATCGCAGATGTTGCGCCAAGCACAGACAGGCTCATTAAAGGAATAATCGCCAAAAAGAAAGCAGCACTATACCAAGGGCGGCGGCCCACTTTATCAATCATGAGCGCACAAATGATCGAAGCAATCACCCCGACTCCCGAGGTAATCCAGCCATAACCAAGGCTGGTCTGCAATGGTAAGCCAAAATGCTGTTTATATAGTGAAGGTAACCAGGTCACCATAGCGTTATTCACCATATATACGCAAAACCACATTCCCCACAAAGTGAAAGTACGTTTACGGTAGATTCCCTGAAATAGCTCACGCCAGTTGGTTTTCGCCATTGCCTGTGGATTGATATCTTTCACGACAGGTTCAGGAAGTGCCTTACCTTGTTTTAACGCCCCCTGTTCGAAAATTTTCACAACTTTATCGGCTTCAGTAAAACGTCCCTTCGAGGCGAGCCAGCGTGGTGATTCAGGTAAGAAAAAACGTAATGGAATAACCAATAAAGATGGAACCAGCCCGACAATAAACATAACTTTCCAACCATAAATCGGCATCAGAAAATATGCAGCCATGCCTGCAAACATCAGTCCCATCGGGAAGAGCACTTCATAAAGCAAGAAAAACTTGCCACGTTTTTCTGCTCCAATAAACTCATTGATATATGCACTCGCGACAGGAACCTCACCACCTGTACCTACACCTTGTAAAAACCTAAAAACCAGTAACGATAATCCGCTCCATGCAAATAAACATGCAATATCCATCATCACAAACAACATGATGGTAAAAAACAAGACCCGTAGCCGCCCAACTTTTTCAGCCAAAGAACCAAAAAAAATGGCACCTATGAGTTGGCCAACATAACCCGCTGCAATGATGGCACCCACGTAGGCTGGAGTTAAATGCCATTCTGTAATCAGCTGGGGTAAAGCAAAGGCAATTGCAAGTACGGTATAGGCATCAAAAAAAGTGGCTATTCCAATGGTGATTCGCATGAATTGCAATCGTTTAGTGACGGGTAGTCGCTCTAATCGTGCAATGATGTGTGCATTTTGTTGATGATGATGAATTGATTCTACATCCGCTAGATTGGTCATCTCCGTTCTCCTTATCAACTACATTCCTCGTAGTTTTGTTGTTTTATACCTAAACCGTTTGACTAAAAATCGCACGCATATTTTCTTGTTATTTTTAAATGACATGCCCGATTTTTGCCTCAGGCAGAGTAAACTGAAAAAAAGGCTAGCGCATAGGCTAGCCTTTTTTCTTCAAGCGATGGCTTGAGCGAGATTGACCTTTCCAATGCCAGCTTGGCGCATCGCTTCATGAATCTCCTGCTCTGCTCCTTCTGCCAGTGGAAGTAAAGGTGAACGAACAGTTGCATGATCTAGAATCCCGCGTGCAACCAAAGCATGTTTGAGTGCGACGGTGCCTTCCATATGCGATCCGCGGTGGTAAACATTACGTGTGACAGGAAGCAGCTGATCGTGCAATGCTCGTGCTTTCTCGTAATCTTTGGCTTTGCCTGCCTTGATCATTTCAATCAATAGCTCTGGAGCAATATTGCCATAGCCGACCAAAGCGCCATCCACATCAAACATGGTATGTAGAAGATATTCATCGTGGCAGGTCAATACCTGTAAATCAGGACGCTCACGGCGAATAATCGGAATTTCGACATCCCAACGACGCATGTTTCGCACACCATTTTTCATGGCAAATACGCCAGGCTGTGCAGAAATATCGAGTAAGGTATCTAAATCATAAGTGGCTTTAGTGGCATCTGGATATTGAAATAAAATTGAAGGTAAGCCACTCTCTTCATAAATTGCTTTATAACGATCTTGTGGAGCACCTTTTTGATATCCAAAACGTAGCCAGCCATGCGAAGGATAAATGAGTCCTGCCGATGCACCTGCACTGACTGCACGCTTTGCTTCTTCTGCCGCAACAGACGTACCTTCAAGCGTGATCCCTGCAATTACAGGAATTCGATCATCGACAGATTTGACAAAGCTTTCAATCACCTGCATCTGCTCTTTTTGTGAAAGAAATGTACCTTCACCTGCGTGGCCTAAAACCACTAGACCTTTTACGCCATCGATACTACCTAACCAAGAACCCAAGCGCTGAATCGCGTCGTGATCTACCGCACCATCGCATGTGAATGGTGTTACTGGTGCTGGGGTAAGTCCACGTAAATCTAAGCTCATAATCGTACTTCCTATACTATGTGATTTATCATTCTCATTCGCCCTTAAGCAGGGCTCATTTTTGATTTCAGAGAACATAAATAGAGTATAGAAAGAGTTCAGATATAGAGGAATTACCATTTCTTGCATTTCAGTTATACTGTTTTTGTATACCTTTTTTAAAACGATTCAGGATTGATCGATGAATTACGCGTTATGGAAAACCTTTTTAGATGCAGTTGAATTAGGAAGCTTAAGTAAAGTCGCAACGCTACAAAATACCAATCAGCCGCAAATCAGCCGACAAATCAATGAACTTGAAGCCGTATGTGGAGGCCGGCTATTTAACCGGACAGGCCGAGGTGTCGAACTGACCGATTTGGGTCAGCATTTATTGCCCAAAATCTATGCATGGATCAATGTAACCGACCAGTTTAATAATGAGATTTTACACTCAACCGATACGCCTGTTGGCACAGTCAGGATTGCCAGCTTACCCTCTACCGCGCACCCATTGCTCACCACGCTCTATAAAGTACTTCAGCAAAAATATCCGCGTATTAAGTTATCGGTCCGCGAGGGGCAAGGCGTACATTTGGAAAAATGGCTTGAAGAAGGTAATGTCGATCTCGCTTTGCTGTATCGGTTTAGTCCAACCCCTAAACATGGTGATATTTATCTGGCCGAAGCGGATACCTATCTGGTCAGTTGCGCAAATGACCCTCTCACCCAAGCCAAAGAGATCGAGTTTAAAGCCATTGAGCACCTTCCTCTGGTTACCTTTTGCCGGCCAAGTAACTGGCGTAATTTTCTTGATCATATGGCTTATGAACACGGGCTAAATCTAAATATTGTATTTGAAGCAGATTCAATTAGCCTGCAGACACATCTGGTTGCTGAAAATGGGCTTTATAGCTTGTTGGGCCCTCAAGCATTAATCAAGGCATCTCAATATACTGCAGTGAACGCCGCAAAAATCGTAAATCCTGAGTTGAAACGTTATATTTCGCTATCGGTTTCAAAGCATGGTTATCTTACACCTGCCTGTAAAGCGGTGATGGAAGAGATCAAGCGTATCGCAGATCTTCTGTAAGTTTGTCTTAAAGCTTTTGAAGTTCGAGTAGTTTAATCGTGATCACGCTTTTTCATTTCATAAACTAACATGTGCAACAGTGTATTAGCAGCGTTGCCCAATTGCCTGCCTAATCGAGTAATAATATGCGATTTTGTTTGCGCAAATGTCGGATGGTGCAACGGAAGTGCGATGAGATCAGGATATAAATGTGCGTGATGTTCGATGGTGAATTTCGGTAAAAGGGTAATTCCGCCATTTATCGCATAAGCTTTTAAAGTAGATAGATTGTTGCACTCCAAAGTTGGGGTTAACACGACACCTGTGAGATTTTCCACCTGAGAAATAATTTGTCGAATTCCGTGTGAAACATCCGTTAAGGCAAGTCGATATTGATTCAGTTGACTCAATTCAATTGGACTTATTTGTGCAAGCGGATGCTCTTTATGAAGAATAATAGACAACGGATGATCCATTGCTAAGTGACTACGAATTTTGGGATCTCTTGCCGGATTAAACACCAATCCTAGATGTGCCTCATCTTCCGTTATTTTTCGAATCACCTCGTTACTGCTACAAATCGATAAATGCAACTTAATCTCGGGAAATTGTGAAGAAAACTCACTGAGCAAGCCCGCAACATCGTCAATATATCCTTCACCCATTGCAATAAAGATGTGTCCCTTTTGCAATCCCTGTAAAGATTGAAGATTTTCTAATAGCAATTCCTGCTGGATTAAATAGGCTTTGTAATATTTGAGAACTTCTTCGCCAGCTTCAGTGGCTTTTATCCCACGTCGATGACGTTCAATTAATGTCACCGCAAGTTCTTGCTCAAGTTGGCTGATCTGTCGACTCACCGCAGAAGGTGCAACATCCAGCGCATCCGCAGCAGCACGGACACTCCCTTTATTCACCGCTTCAAAGAAAAATTTAATACGGTTTTCGTGCACATAGCTCATTCTTTTAACCTAACTTGTGTGTTGCGTTAAAAGCAACAAACTTTAAGAATCGTTGTTATTGATAACCAATTTGTCTGATATCTATACTCGTATTCGTAAATCTTGTAAAGCATATTTGACCGTTATAAAAGCTTAAACAGACCAAACCAATCATGACTTGGTCAACATCTCAAACGCTTCTAAATACGCTTTGGCTTTGCACAGATCTTGATTTAAACCATCTTTAGCGCATTGAGCGTTACGAGTATCAAATATGAAAGTAGGTGTATTAGGGTTAGGTAATATGGGAGCGGGTATGGCCGCCACACTCGTTTCAAAAGATTTTGAGGTTTACGGATTTGACTTATCAACACAAGCAATTATCGAAGCGCAAAAGCATGGTGTACAGCCAGTAAAAAATTTAAAAGAACTTCTGGATCATATTGAGATTCTAATTATTTCATTACCCAAAGCTGAACATGTTGAAGCAGTTATTTTCGGTGAAAACGGTGTACTAACACGGGGTCACGCTGGCTTAATTATCGTCGATACAACCACCTCGACACCAGAAACGAGTCGCAAAGTTGCCGCAGCGCTTGCAGAAAAACAAATGTATTTTGCTGATACACCTGTATCTGGTGGGCCAAAAGGTGCTGCAACTGGCACGATGAGTATGGTGATTGGTGCAGAAGATGACGTCATGCATAAAATTAAACCTGTGCTGGAAGCAATGAGTACAACACAAGTGCATGTAGGTGGAGTTGGCGCAGGAAATATTACCAAAATTGCCAATAACCTTTTGGCAGCAGCACATTTAATTACCACCGCAGAGGCCATGAGCCTTGCTGTTCATTGCGGAATAGATCCAGAAAAATTGCTAGCGGGCATTAATGCTGGTTCAGGGCGTAGCGCTGCAAGCCAAGCCATGTTTCCACAGTGGGTACTCAATAAAGCCTATAACTCTGGATTTAGTATGGGGCTCATGCGCAAAGATGTAGGACTGGCCCAAGATATGGCTGATGCGCTTGAACTCGACTTACCTGTATCTAAAAAAATCGTGGCTTTGTGGCGTGAAGGCAGTAAGCCACAGCTCTCCGACACAGAGGATTTTACAGCGATTGTAAAACATACCGATCTCGAATTTTTTGGATAAGGACAAAGAACATCATGTTTCAAGAATTAAAAAATATCATCAAGTCTTACTTAGGTACAGAACAACTCGGAAGCTGGATTAATGGTGAACTCGTCATTGGAAAAGGCGAACTCATTGAAATGCATTCAGCACATGACAATCAGGTTACGTTTAGCTATCCAGATGCAGATGCGTCAATTGTTGCCTTAGCAAGTGATGCGGCAAAACAGGCACAAAAACAATGGTGGAAACTGACTGCTAAAGACCGTGGTCGAATCATGTACATGATAGGTGCCGAGATTAGAAAAGAAATTGATGGTTTAACACACATTGAATGTGTCACCTCAAATAAACCTTACAACGACGCACGCGGTGATGTGGTTCGTGTGGCAGAAATGTTTGAATACTATGCAGGTTGGGTTGATAAATTTCATGGTGAAGTTATTCCGGTACCGACCAGCCATTTGAACTATGTGCGTTATGAAGCCATGGGTACCATCATGCAGATTACCCCGTGGAATGCCCCCATGAATACGTGTGGCTGGCAGGTTGCTCCTGCCCTTGCTGCAGGCAATGCCGTCATTTTAAAACCATCCGAATTAACCCCGATTAGTTCGCTGGTTGTCGGCATTTTAATTGAGCGTGCAGGTGCACCTAAAGGTCTGGTCAATGTTATTTTGGGTTATGGCCACACAATTGGCCAAGAACTGATTGCCAAAGCAGATATTCGAAAAATTTGTTTTGTCGGTTCACCTGCAACGGGTAGTCATATTGCGATGGCAGCAGCAAAACGTTGTTTACCATGTGTCTTAGAGTTAGGTGGAAAATCTGCCAATATTGTCTTTGAAGATACCCATTGGGATCATGCCGTCAAAGGTGCAATCTCCGCAATTTTTGGTGGCGCAGGTCAGAGCTGTGTATCTGGGTCACGTCTTTTGGTCCAAGAAAGTATTTACGAAAAATTTGTATCTGATGTTGCCAAGGCAGCTCAAAAAATTCGTGTTGGTCATCCTGAAAGTAAAGATACAGAAGTGGGCCCAATCAACAATATCAAACAATATACCCATGTTTGTAATATGCTAGAAAAGGCAGCACAAGAAGGTGCAGAAGTAGTGGGCGATGTGATTTCAGTGCCTAAGATAGATGGCTTCTATATCAACCCAACGGTGCTTAAAGGCCATAATGACATGTATGTCGCGCGTGAAGAAATCTTTGGTCCAGTGGTCATTGCCATTCCATTTAAAGATGAAGAAGATGCTATCCGCATTGCCAATGACAGTCGTTTCGGTTTGGCAGGTGCAGTCTGGACCAATAATGTGGCACGCGCACATCGTGTAGCAGCGCAAATCAATGCGGGTACATTCTGGATTAATGGCTATAAAACCATTCATGTCAGTTCACCATTTGGGGGTTACGGTGACAGCGGTTATGGCCGATCTTCAGGAATTGATGTACTTCGAGAGTATAGTGAAGTAAAAAGTGTTTGGGTCGAAACATCTGATTCCCCCACTTTTAGTTTTAATTATGGTGCTGGAGAGGGATAAGCTATGAACATTTCTAAAGTCTTTATTGATGAAGTCATTACTTGGCGTCAACAATTCCATCGCTTCCCTGAAATCGGATTTCAGGAAATTCAAACCTCAAAACGTATCGCTGATTTGTTACGCTCGTTTGGCTTGGATGTGCTAGAAGGCATTGCTGGCACAGGTGTGGTGGCAACTTTAGAAAATGGCTCTGGCCCAGTAATTGGACTTCGTGCCGATATGGATGCCCTTCCCTTTACCGAGCTGGCAGATATTCCGCATAAGTCATGTCATCACGGTACCATGCATGCCTGTGGTCATGATGGACATACTGCAATACTTTTAGGGGCGGCCAAATACCTAAGTGAACACCGAAATTTTCATGGAAAAGTGCATTTCGTATTTCAGCCTGCCGAAGAAGGTTTAGGCGGTGCAACCAAAATGCTTGAAGAAGGTTTGTTAGATCAGTTTCCAATGTCTGCTATTTATGGTTTACATAACTGGCCAGGACTTCCTGCTGGCCATATTGCCGTCAATCCTGGCGCAATGATGGCATCTATGGATACCTTTGAAATCCAGCTTGAAGGTAAAAGCTGCCATGCTGCTATGCCGGAATTAGGGTTTGATCCAATTGTGGCAGCTGCCCAGCTCATTCTGTCGATTCAGACCATTATCTCTAGACGATTGGCTGCTCAAGATTCTGCTGTACTCAGTATTACTCAAATTCAGGGAGGTGAAGCAATTAATATCATCCCTGAATATGTCACGATCAAAGGTACCTTTCGTTGTTTAGACCCTCAAGTTCGTCAGCAGGTCAAACAACTCCTTCAAGATCAGGTTGAGGCGCTCCCTCCTGTACACGGTGTAAAAGGAAGTATCCAATTTTTTTCCGGTTATCCAGTGACAATGAATCATACAGATGCAGCCATCACCATTCGCGATGTCGCCCAAAAACTATTTGGAGATTCTAAAGTTCACTGGAATATCAAACCTTCTATGGCATCAGAAGATTTTTCATATTTTTTAGAAAAATGTTCTGGTGCATATTTTTGGCTAGGCGTCGATGGAGTAGAACCATCCAAACCACTACATAATGCTTATTATGATTTTAATGACAATGTCATTGAAACGGGTATAAAATTTTGGATCGGTTTGGTTGAAACCACCTTATCAAAATAATCGTCAAAATAAATATTAAAAAATCTCTTATAGCCTCTATAAGAGATTTTTTATTTCCATTAGTAAATTTAAAATGCACTTTTATTATGCAAATTTATTTTAATTCTAAAAAATATTTTGAAAACCTCATGTTCTAATTTAAGCAACAAAATTTTATGTTTTTAGCGCTCAACCATCCATCCAAAAATTCACAACAAGTTATTGAAAAATAAATAATTAAACATGAAATTTAGTGTTTTTATTTTGATGCACATCATTTGAGCATTGTATACATATTGCGTATTATAAAAACAGGAAATCATGGCATATATTTTGCAATTTTATTAATAAATAAATTATGCCCACTAAAAGGAAGAAGTAAAATGCGAGATAATGTTTTTAATATGAAAACCAACGCAAGAAATATAAATTATGGATACGGATATATAATATTATCTGCATTTCTCATCATTTGTATTGCCGAATCTATTGGTACAATTAATATCCCTTTAGGCTCCGGAAAAATTGCCTTACTTCCGATGGTATGGGCTCTGATTTTAGGTTGTACATTTGGCTTACTGAGTCAAAAACAATGGATGCCACTTAAAATAGATAAGCCTTTACAGATTAAAAGTGCACATATTCTTTACCCTGCACTGCTTGTTTTTATCGCCAAACAAGGGCTGATTGTAGGCTCATCGATTCCACTGATTATTCAATCGGGTTGGGCATTATTGTTTCAAGAGCTCGGGCATTTTGTCGGTACTATTTTATTTGCAATGCCAATTGCCTTGCTACTAGGTATCAAACGCGAATCAATTGGTGCAACATTTTCTGTCGGACGCGAACCTAGTCTAGCCATCATTACCGAAAAATATGGATTAAATTCTGCCGAAGGCCGTGGTGTTTTAGCTGAATACATAACGGGAACATTAATTGGTGCTTTATTTATTGCAATCGTTGCCGGTTTTATCGCGAGCTTGAATGTTTTTCATCCATTATCTTTAGCTATGGCCTCAGGTATTGGCTCTGGTAGTATGATGGCTGCAGCAGCGGGTGCTATTTCTGCTCAAGTCGATCCGGCCACGGCTGAACAAGTGATGGCTTTGGCTGCCGCGTCTAATCTATTAACCACAACACTTGGCACCTACTTTACTTTATTTATTTCACTCCCGTTGGCCATTTATGCTTATAAGATACTCGAGCCAGTTTTAGGGCGTTTTTCTAAAAGAAATCAAGTAGAACAGCATGACAATGAGTTTCTTTATAGCACCGTAAAAGAATCTGAAGAGGAAAAAACCAAGTTAAGCTTAGCTGAAAAAGCCTTCACTTGGATTGCACTTATTGCATTAGCGACAACAGCAAATACCATTTTAACTGGAAAATTTAGCGCTACCGTGATCATTGCGGGTGTTATTTTAGTTTTGATCTCAATATTGGGAGATCTGATCTACCATCTTACTGGCAAGAAAGTTCCAACGGTTTGCTATGTATCGATTATCGCGATGTATATGGCTTCTCCATGGTTTCCTTGGCATGAAACAGTTACAGGAATTGTGGGTGAGATTCATATATTATCTGTAATTACCCCTATGCTGGCATTTGCAGGCCTTTCAATTGCAAAAGATATTCCTGCTTTTAGAAAACTGGGCTGGCGTATCGTGGTCGTTTCTTTATGCGCAAATTTTGGAACTTTTATTGCAGCGGCGTTTGTGGCTGAATTTTTTCACTAAAAATTGAATGTGTTATCCGATTTTTAAAAACATTAAAACAAAATAAAAAAAGCCCCGAATGATGAATTCGGGGCTTTTTCGAATTTTGGTGGAGATGGCGGGAGTTGAACCCGCGTCCGCCAGCACTACACTCGAGAATACTACATGCTTAGATATCGTCTATTGATTTAACACCAAGCGACCCGACGAACAGGGTACAAGGCGCGATCCTCTAAGTTTGGTATAAAGCCCCGAGGCTTGGCTCTATACGGACTTGTGTGCGTGCGCTTCGGTCGGGTTCCTAAACCACAAGTATTCTAGGAAGCGGACAAGCTGCCCTTAGGCAGCTAGAGCGTAAGTTTCGTCGTTTGCGACTATAAAAATGCAAATTTTATTTACGAGAGAAAATGCGCTCTCGGCATGCATCTATGAGCTTCATCACCAGCGTCGAAGCCAATAACATCCCCAGATGAGTTTTACACTATAGCACAACCCTGAAAAATTGCTATGCAATTTATAACCAACTAAACAGCAGTCATGTATTTAACCTGATAATTGAGCTACTATTTTATTTTTCAAGACCATCACTATAAAAATATGAGCTACTTGCTTGCACTCGACCAAGGAACCACCTCTAGCCGCGCCATTATTTTTGACGAAAAAGGTCATATCCATGCCACTGCTCAGCGCGAAACCCGTATTAAAACACCGCATTCTGGCTGGGTGGAGCAAGATGCCAATGAGATCTGGTCTAGTCAGATTGCGGTCATCCAGCAAGCGTTGGCTTCCGCTCATCTTCTGGCCAAAGATATTAAAGCGTTAGGGCTAACCAATCAGCGTGAAACTACTGTGGTTTGGGACAAACGCACAGGCAAAGCGTTGGCGCCAGCGATTGTCTGGCAAGATCGGCGTGCTGCATTGTGGTGCAATCATTTAATCGAACAGCAAATGCTGGATACCGTACAGCAAAAAACTGGGCTACGCATCGATCCGTATTTTAGTGCAGGCAAACTGGTGTGGTTACTCGAACATATTGACGGACTTCGTGCTCTGGCCGAACAAGGCCATGTGGCGTTTGGCACCATCGACAGTTGGCTGGTATGGAATCTAACCCAAGGTGCCGAGCATATTATTGAAGCCAGTAATGCCTCTCGTACCATGCTCATGAATCTTTCAACACAAACATGGGATGAACAACTTCTGGCTCAGTTTAATATCCCCCATCAAATGCTGCCCAAGATTATTTCATCAGATGCCTACGTTGCAGACACGGCACCTGGCTTACTCGGCAGTACCATTCCCATTACCGGTATTTTAGGCGACCAGCAAGCTGCGTTGTTTGGTCAGTCGTGCTTCGATGCAGGGGCAGCCAAAAATACCTATGGCACTGGTTGTTTTATGCTGTTCAATACGGGCGACCACCTCAAATTAAGCCAAAACCAGCTCCTGACTACCTTGGCGTGGCAATGCCAAAATCAAACCCGTTATGCTCTTGAGGGCAGCGTATTTATGGCTGGAGCAATTGTACAATGGCTACGGGATGGACTTGGAATTATTCAAAACAGTGCACAGGTCGAACAATTGGCGCAGCAAGTCAAAAGTAGTGACGGCGTGATTTTGGTGCCTGCATTTACCGGACTTGGCGCCCCTCACTGGGACAGCGAAGCCCGAGCACTACTATGTGGAATGTCACGCGGAACCACAAAAGCGCATATTGCACGCGCTGCACTTGAAGCGATTGCCTTTCAGGTTTCGGATGTGCTGTGTGCCATGCAATCTGATTTGTCTCAACCGCTTAAAGAATTACGCGTCGATGGTGGCGCTAGTCAGAACGATATGCTGATGCAGTTTCAGGCCGATATTTTAAATGTACCCGTACTTCGGCCCAAAATGCTTGAATCGACCGCATGGGGCGCTGCTGCCATGGCGGGTTTGAAAGCGGGCGTGTTTTCAAATCTGGATGAAATCTCTGCCTCTTGGCAGCTTGATCGTACCTTTGAGCCTGCCATGCAGCAAGATCAACGTGAATCACGATTGTTTGAGTGGAATCAGGCACTGAAACGCGCAAAATCTGAGTTAATTTAATTCAAAAAGCTGCAACGAATTGCAGCTTTTTTTTACAGTTAAAAATAGGCTTTTGATTACAACGCACCATTGCCCAAAACGATACCTTCACGGCGCGGATCTACACCCCCAACGTACTTCGCTTTTTGGTTTTGCACAGCAATACGCATAATGGTAGCAACACCACTACTTTGCGCAGCGGAATTGATTTTATGGCCTTTGGCTTCCAGCCCTGCCACAAGCGCTTTTAAATCTAGCGATGTATTAGAGCTGTCGACATTGGTGGTAGCACTATTGGTTGCGCCAAAATTTACCAGTGAGGTCGCTTGCTGTGCATCGAGTTTCCAATCTAGCGCACCCACCAAGGTTTTCACCACATATTGAATAATCGTTCCACCGCCCGGTGAACCTGTAGCCATATAAAAGTCGCCCGGCGCAGTTCCCTTAAATACCAGTGTCGGTGCCATGGTACTTCTTGGGCGCTTGTTTGGCTGAACACGATTAGCCACCAAATTGCCAGAACTGTCCATCGGTTGTGCGCTAAAATCGGTTAACTGGTTGGTGAGCAAAAATCCATCGACCATATGGAACGAACCCATGCTCGATTCAACTGTAGAGGTCATGGAAACCACGTTTCCATAGGCATCCACAATAGTAAATTGGGTGGTGCCATGCTCCACTGTTTTATCAATTGCAGCACTACTATTAAAATCACCGGCAGTAGCAACGCCCATCGACTTTTCAGTGTTAATCAATCCAGCGCGTTTTTTCAGGTAAGCTTTATCAATCATGCTGCTAATACCTTGTGCTGGTAAAGCCACAAAATCGGTATCTGCTACATACTTATCCCGATCGGCATACGCCAGACGCTCAGCCTCAGACACTAAATGTACGCCCATGACACTTGGTACACCGCCTTCGTTTTCAGGCTGTGTTGGCGCATATGATGCAAGATCAAAATTCTCTAAAATTCCCAGCGTCTGAGCCACGGCAATCCCTCCTGACGACGGCGGTGGCATGGTACATACATGATACTGGCTACGATACGTAAAGCAGATCGCATCACGCTTTTTAGCCTGATAGTTCGACAAATCATTGAGTGTCATCAAGCTTGGCGTAATCGGAGTTTTGGCTGCATCATCGCCTACGCTTTGCTGGGCTTTATTTACAATTGCCTGTGCAATCGGGCCTGAATACATCGCCTGTGCACCATTGGCCGCAATCGTACGGATGGTTCTGGCATAGTCCTGATTGGTCATGGTTTCACCCACAGCGTAGGCCGTTCCATCTGGGTGAAAATAGGTTTTGACTGCATTGGCATCGAGAGCTAACGATGCTGCATTACTTTGAATGGCTGCCGCTAGACGTCCTGGTACTTTAAAGCCGCCTTCAGCCAGTTGTACCGAATTGTCAAACAACTGATTCCATTTAAGTTTGCCATGCTCATTATGTGCCATTTCCAGCATGCGCATCACGCCGGGCACCCCAATTGAACGTCCACTGCGTCGTGCGCTAGGTACAGGTGCTGATGAGCTGGCATCGTCAATATTTTGTCGAACCAGATAATATTCATTGGCAGCCGCAGGTGCCGTTTCACGACCATCATATGCCGTGACTTTCTGGGTTTTTGCATCGTAATACATCATAAATGCACTACCGGCAATGGTACTTGATTGCGGCTCGACCAAGCCCAGTACTGCCTGTACGGCAATCGCAGCATCCACTGCACTCCCACCGGCTTTTAAAACATCACAGCCAGCTTTGGTCGCAAGTGGTGTATTGGCAACCACCATATATTGATCTGATGTTTTGGCCTTAAGCCCCAAACGGTAAGCCGATGCTGGCTCAGGCGCTGATGGATCGCCTGCCTGCCCGCTCCCCACGACTACCGTTGAGCCATTACTTGCGAGCTGATTACAGCTATTGGGATTATTGTCGGTGATGGTGTAGTTTTGAGTTTGTTCTTGATCATTAGAATCGTTACAACCGTGTAGTAATCCTAAACTTAAAAACCCGCCAAGAATCAGGGTGTATTTTTTTTGCATTGAATCTCCATGCTTTACTTGTTATCGAACGTCCTGTGTCAGCAATTATGAAGCCAATATGGAGAAAAAATACAATGTTTTTTGATCAATCGATCAATTTTCTAGCATATTATTTTATACCATTGAATTTTATTATTTTTTACTTAAAAAATAAAAACGTGGCTCAATACGGCCACGTTTGATCAAAACAAAGATGACTTAATGCGGCGGTGGACCTTCCATCATATGCTTTGGTTTAGGGCTTAACCAGATAATCAGACCAGCCACCAAAAACACCAATGAAAATACCAAGAAAACATGATCGGTGGCCAATGTAATCGATTCTTTATCAACCAAATTGGAAATGGTGCCCAGCGCTGTTTCAGTGCTAAATCCATTTTGCGTTAAGGTATTTTGTACCTCTTGCGGCTGTAGTTTTGACACCAACTCACTGCGCGACACAATGGCGTGGTCATCCCATAAGGTAACTGCAATCGATGCACCAATTGCACCGGCCATGGTTCTCAAAAAGTTCATGAGTCCCGCAGCCGAGGCGATTTCATGTGGCTCGACGGCTGCTAGCGCCAGATTCGAGAGCGGTACAAAGAAAAACGGCACCGCAAAACCTTGCAGGATTTGAGGCCATGCCAAAGCCATAAAGTCGGCGTCGGATGTCCAGAAAGCACGCATCAAGGTCACAACACCCAGCAAGATCAAGCCAAAACAGGCCAATGCGCGCGGATCATGCTTGCTGGCCAGCTTGGCCACAATTGGCGACATCGTAATACTACCAATCCCCATAGTAGCAGTCAGATAGCCTGCCCATGTGGCGGTGTACCCCAAATCCATTTGCAACCACTGAGGAATGAGTACGATACTGCCAAAAAATGCACCAAATCCAAAGGCCAGCGCCAGTACAGAAACGGTAAAACCTCGGTGCCTAAATACCCTCAAATTCACAACAGGCTGTTGATCGGTCATTTCCCAGATCAAAAACAAGATAAAGCCGAGTACCGCAATTACTCCAAAACTTACAATGAGACTGCTACTAAACCAGTCGTGCTCATGTCCCAAATCGAGCATTAACTGTAACGCGCCAATCCAGAGCACCAGTAAAAACAATCCGATCCGATCGATACGTAATTGCATAGTGTCTGTTTCAGCAACACGTAACAGCCGTAAAGTTGCCATGACACAAATAATTCCGACCGGAATATTAATGAAGAAAATCCAGTGCCATGACAGATTGTCGCTGATCACCCCACCTAAAATCGGACCTAAAATCGGACCCAATACCGTGGTCATGGCCCATAAGCCCATGGCCTGCGCGTGTTGTTCTTTCGGGAAAATTCGCATCAGTAAGGCTTGACTCAGCGGCATGAGTGGGCCGCCCGACAAACCTTGCCCGATTCGGCACAGCACCAGTAATTCAAGACTGGTCGACAGGCCACATAAAAAAGAAAACAGGGTAAAACCGATCAATCCCGCGACAAACACACGCACAGTGCCAAAACGGCTGGCCAACCAGCCAGTCAGTGGAACACAAATCGCTTCGGCCACCGAATAGGATGTGACTACCCACGTGCCTTGTGAGGCAGAAACTGCCAGATTGCCCGTAATGTGTGGCACCGAAACGTTGGCAATGGTGGTATCGAGCACCACCATAAAGTTTGACAGTGCGATCACGAAGGCGGCCAGAAAAAGTCGTGCGCCGCTGAGTTCAGCAAATGGAGTTTTTATCTGGGTTGTCATGAGAACTTACTTCTTAGACAAATCAATCGTGGCTTCCATCGACAAGCCCACACGCAAAGGATGCTGTTTGAGTTCGTTCGGATCAAGTGCAATACGAACCGGCAAACGCTGTACCACTTTAATCCAGTTACCCGTGGCATTTTGTGCAGGAATGAGTGCAAATGCCGAACCCGTACCGCCTGAAAAACCAATGACTTTTCCGTGATACACCACATCATCGCCATATAGATCGGAGGTCAGCGTAGCTGTTTGGCCCACACGTACTTTAGTAAGCTGGCTTTCTTTGAAGTTGGCATCGACATAAAGCTGCGAAACTGGCACAACTTTCATCAGCACAGTACCCGGTGCAACACGCTGCCCCACCTGAATGCTTCGACCTGCAATCACACCATCGACTGTGGCACGGATCACGGTACGATCTAGATCTAGCTGTGCTTTTTGAACCTGTGTTTGCGCACTCAGTACATCCGGTGCAGAAGCTTCAGAAGTGCCTTTAATTAATGCCTGTGTGGCATCGAATGTGCTCTGTGCTGCATTATGATTCGATTGCGATTGCGACAGTGCGGCTTTGGCCACATCAAGAGCCGCTTTGGCTGTACGCGATGCAGTTTGGGCAGTGCTTAATTCTTCTTTAGAAATGGCACCCGATTCGCTCAATACCTGACGACGCTTAAGTTCTTCCAAGGCGTTATTGTAATCGGCCTGTGCTTTTAACACTTGCGCCTGTGCGCTGGCAATACCGTCATCACTCACCTGAACCTGTGCATTGAGAGATTGTCCATTGGCAGCAGTTTGACGATAGGTACGCTGTGCTTTGGCCAGCATTGCTTTGGCCTCTGCCAATGCAATTTCGGCATCTCGCGGATCAATTTTGACCAGAATATCGCCTTTATGCACTTGCTGGGTATCATTGACCAAAATTTCAGACACCTGCCCTGTCACCATGGAGGTAATTTGTGCAGTGTCTGCGCCCACATAGGCATTATCGGTATTCACAGTGTGATTGAAAAACACATACCAGATGCCAAACACAATCGCGGCAACAATGACCACCAAAGCAAAAATACTTAATAATTTCTTTCGTTTCGCCTTTAAAGCATCCCCATTTTGATCGGATGCAGAAGCCTGTGGAGAATCAGTCATTGGGTATTCCTAAATCAGCTCAAGTAAAAATTGCCACGATGTTCTTAAGATAATTTTAAGTTTAGGAAGAGAACCTGAACTGAACCTTAAAAGAAACGCAAGATGACAATTGATATTTTCAAAATTTTGCAATTCTACTTATTTTTTTCATATGCTGAGAATAAAAAAATAACTTGAGCGTTCAAAACCGCATGTATTGAGAATACAGCCCTTAGTCTTTTTGAATAAATCTGATACCTGATGTACTGCTTTTAACCCACAAACGCTCGACCACGCAGCAAAGCGCTTCAAGACTGTGGCCCAGATTTGTGGATTTTGGGTGACTATTTAAAAGGCATATGAGGCAATCGCAGTAGCGATCGGGGTTTGCTCGTGGTTAAACATGGTCATGCGCATGGTGCAGCCTTTGCGGCCAAATCTTAAGGTTTCCGCCCGCGCAATAAAAAATTTACCCCGCCCTGGCGCCAAGTAATCGACACGCATATCGACAGTGGCTAAACGTGATACTTTTTTGATGGCCTCTGGCATATCCGCAACTTCAGTACGTTTATAAACTTCTGCCATCGCGACAATTCCACCAATGCTATCGAGTAACGTTGCGGCAACCCCTCCATGCAAAATCTGAAAGGCAACATTGCCAATCAGGCTGGGCTTCATTTCAAAATAACCTTCAATTTGCCCATCGACCACCCGCATGGTCATGGCATTGTGCGAGAAGAAAGGCGAATGATTAAACGCATGACATAACTGGTTTAAAATTACATTTAGGTCAATTTCTTCACCTAAATGAATATGCCCCGTCCATAGTTTTGTTGATTCACTCATAAAACACTCAATATCGATAAATCTGCGTTAACACTAATTCAGTTTGTACAAATGCCTGCTGATGGGTCTACAATATCCCACAAGTTTAATACTGAACCTTGAGATTGTTATGACTTATACGTTCAATCGTCCCGCTTTTCCAGCAACCCGCATGCGTCGTATCCGTAAAAATGATCAACTGCGCGCCATGGTCAGTGAAACGCATCTGACACCTCATCATCTCATTTATCCAGTATTTGTATTGCCTGGCCAAAATCAGCGCCAAGAAATTCCAAGTATGCCCAATATTCATCGTTTGTCGGCAGATCTGTTGCTAAAAAAAGCTGAACAGCTACTCGAACTTGGGGTATCTAAGCTGGCTCTTTTTCCGGTCACCCCGCAAGAAGACAAAAGCCTGAGTGCTGAAGCTGCTTGGCGTGACGACGGTCTGGTACAAGAAACCTGTCGTTTACTCAAAAAAGAACTGCCTGAAATGGTGCTCATCACCGACGGCGCGCTCGACCCATATACCACACATGGTCAAGATGGCATTATCGATGACACCGGCTATGTACTCAACGATGAAACCGTAGAATGTCTGGTCAAGCAAGCGTTAAGCCACGCAGCTGCGGGTGCCGACGTAATTGCACCAAGCGATATGATGGACGGACGTATCGGGGCAATTCGACAGGCACTTGAGCAAAATAACTTTATCTATACCAATATCATGGCGTATTCAGCCAAATATGCCTCAAGTTTTTATGGGCCGTTTCGTGATGCGGTCGGTTCGGCAAGTAACTTAAAAGGCGGTAATAAATACAATTACCAGATGGATGTAGGGAATCGTGCCGAAGCTTTACATGAAATTGCACTGGATTTGCAAGAAGGCGCCGACATGGTGATTGTTAAGCCCGGCATGCCTTATTTAGATATTGTACGTGAAGTCAAAGATACCTTTGGCGTGCCTACTTTTATTTATCAGGTCAGTGGTGAGTACGCCATGCTGGCAGGTGCGATTCAAAATGGCTGGTTATCCGAAAGCGTGATTCTTGAATCACTCATGAGCTGTCGTCGCGCAGGTGCAGATGGAATCTGGACTTACTTTGCAGATGTTGCAGCCCAAAAACTTAAAGAGATGAACTAAACTCACGTGTGAATGAATCGAACATGAGCATGCATATTGCCATTATTGGTGCTGGAATCAGTGGCCTATTAACCGCTTTGGAACTGGTCGAGCACGGCTGTCAGGTCTCGATTTTTGATCAGCAGCGCGCCGGTCAGGCTGCCTCATGGGCAGGTGGTGGAATATTGTCACCGATGTATCCGTGGCGCTATCCACATGCGGTCAATACCCTTGCCCAGCATGGCAAAGACCTGTACCAAACATGGAATGAAAAGTTACTGCCTCAAACCGGTATTGATTTTGAAATCCATAATACTGGCATGCTTATTTTCGATGAATCCGATTTTGAAATCGGGCTGGATTATGCCGAGCATTTTCATCAGCCTATGCAACGCGCTGACTATGTCGACCGTGATGCACTTGAACAGATTAATCCATGGATAGCCAATAAATATCAGCACGCGATTTATTTTTCAGCGCTGTCTAATATTCGTAATCCGCGTCTGTTGCAATCGATTGTGCAGTATTTAAAACAGCATCCACGCGTTGCGTTTTTTGATGATCAACTCATTGAAAAATTTATATTTGACCAAGACAGCATACAGGCCGTGAAGAGTGCTACAGGTCAAGTTTTTCACGCCGACCAATTTGTGCTGGCAACGGGTGCATGGAGTCAACTCTGGAGCGATCAACTGGGCGTTCGTCTGCCGGTACGCCCTGTACAAGGCCAAATGCTGTTATTTAAAACGCCTGCGCACTGGTTACCCACCATGTGTATGAATCAGGTGATGTATTTGATTCCAAGACAAGATGGTCATGTGGTATGTGGCTCAAGCATGGCAGACTGTGGCTACAGCACCGACACCGACACATCCACACAGCAACGTATTTTAGAGGCCTGTTTAGACATGGTGCCTGAACTGGCACAGTTTCCAGTCATTAAAAGATGGGCGGGCTTGCGCCCTAGCTCGCCGACCGGGGTGCCTTATATCGGCATGCTGCCAAATATCGAAAATCTCTGGCTCAACACCGGGCATTTTCGAAATGGACTGTGCATGGGGCCAGCCTCTGCACGTTTGTTACGCCAGCTTATGCTTGATCAACCCACTTTCACCGATCCACAGCCATACGCGCCCGAGCGACTATTTCAGGGCAGCGAAATAGAGCTGGGCGTTTAAGGGTAAATATCTTGCAGGGCCTGCGCTAAAGCTGGAAATTTAAACTGATATCCAGCTTCCAATAACGCTTTGGGTGCAACAAACTGGCCATTTAAAATGAGTTGCGATTGTTCACCCAGTAAAGTTTTAAACAAACACGCCGGTGCAGGGAGAAACGGACGGCGTTTTACTTGCTGAGCGGCGGTTTTTATAAAGGCTTTTTGCGTGGTGTGATCGGGCGCAACGGCATTAAACACAATTTGCTCACTCTGCACATGCAGTAAAAATTCGATAATCGCCAGCACGTCTTCAATATGTACCCAGACTACAGGTTGGCGCCCAGAACCAATCACACCCACTGTATTGAGCTTAATTGGCAGCATCATCTGTGGCAAAATGCCCCCATTTTTGGCAAATACCACGCCCAAGCGCATGATTTTAGTATCAAACTGCGTATACGACAGCGCAGTTTTTTCCCATTGCTGGCAGAGTTCAGACATGAAAATTGACTGCGGTGGTGATTGTTCGTCGCATACCTGTTGCCAAGTTTCACTTTCATCAATGCCGTAATAACCAATGGCAGATGCCGATACAATCCGCTTTGGTTGTTGTTGATGCTGTAGCAGCCATTCAAAGACACGTTGTGTAGTCTTGATGCGACTGTCGATCAGGGCTTGCTTACGTGCTTTAGTCCAGCGCCGCTGTCCAATATTTTCACCGGCCAGATTTACCACATAATCGAGAGGCTGATCGATCTGGTTTAAATCGTCAATCCATTGTAAATTTTCATGTTGAAAGGATTGCGCCAAATGTCGCGTCAGGGCATAAATGCGATAATTCAAATGCAGCAAATAAGGCAATAAATGGCTACCAATAAAGCCTGAGGCGCCTGTAATTAAAAGTGTTGGAAGTTTTTGGTTCATAGTCTGTCACGTTGCTTATTGCTCTTCTTAAGCTTGAGTGTAACGCACTCGATTGATCCACTAAAACCCTGTTACTGAAACATTTTGTCGGCCATACGTTGCGCCTGCTTACCATAAAACCAATACGTAATCAGATACAGTGGAATCGCCAAAACCAGTACCATAATCGCAATCAGGCTCACAAATTGAGGTTGTTGCAAATACAGTAAAAAGTTTTGAATAATTTCTGGGTCATTTCGTGAAAACAAATACAAACCCAGCAATACGCCAGCGCAGTTATAGCCCCAAAAAATTAAGGTGAAACCCAAAGTCAGTTTTTTTCGTTCTTGCTGCGTTGGGGCGCGTTTTTCACGTTTTAAAAACTGATAGAGCACTACAATCATAGCCACCAAATACGGTACGGCTGTTACTATTCCACCCACACCTATTGGCAATATTGCAGCCACTACGCCTGCAATGAGGGTAGTCAGTAAACAGATCAGAAAAAACCAGATAAAATAACGGCGTAAAGCAGTCATGCACACCACAACATCAACAATAAAAATTTATTTTATGTTTTTTTCAATTTTTTTTCATGTTCTTGTCAACCATTTTGGTCGGTCATTCGTTATTAAGGGTATAAGGTCTGCAGCAACCGATTTTAATTGCACGGCATCCGCAATAAATCGGAGACCTTTCACTATGACATCCACTTTAGATATGTTTTGTTAGCAGCCAAACGTGATTTAAAGTTTTTGACCGACGATTTCTCATCACTCGAATCGTCGGTCTTTATTTTTTAGTGATCTGTTTTTTCTTTAGATATAAATCTCAGATTCATACATTTTCATTAACTCTCCTTCGTCAGTTTTCACCATTATTAAAAATTGCCATCCACACTTTTCATAAAAATTAGTCATATCTGTAATTAAATATAATTTTTCAAACCCTCGTGTAGCACAATCTACTTTGACAAAATTTAAAAGCTGTTTTGCCAGATGTTGATTCCTGTATTTTTCTTCCACAAATAATGCACACAGATTAGGTGTTAAATCAGTCCGCTCATGGAAATCATTTTCAATAATGCCAGCCCCAGCCACAATATTTCGATTTTTATCAATCATCACATACCATTCAGGCACAGCATTTAGATGATCAATGGCAACCTGCATGCTCTCTAAATAGGCTTGATAAGGAATATCCCAATTCTTTGAAAACCACTTTGCTGCTTGTTCTTTAAATTCAGGATGTGTTGAAATTTTAATGGTCTGCATTGAAACTATGATCCTCTAATATTGTGATTCATACTGTTATCATGATTTTGATGAGACTAAAAAGCTATGATAAAAACTGAAACCTGCACTATTAATGCAAAATAAATAATATTTACAATTCTGTACACTTTAAAGCTAAGAGTAAAATTGATTTGCGCAAACCGGATTTACAGTAATCCGTCATTGCGTCATAGCATTTTAAAGCTTCAACCTAATCCTGTTATCAACTAAGTTTGATCGTTAGCGGGTTTACTCTCACTTTCAACGACAAAATCACGTTGATAGGATTGATAGGTTTGAGTACCTTCACCTGTGTTTCCAATCCAACGAATTTTTAAATCATATTGATGAATGGTCATTATGAATCTCTTGTTCTGTTTTAAGTAAAAACCAAATCAGCTTTTCACTTGAGTAGCATCTGAATTGGATTGTGATTTATGCTACCTTATCTGCTATTCAAAAACAGGTAGTTCATCAGCAATGACCGTGCGTTTTTTTCATACTTCAGACTGGCATTTGGGGCAGTTTTTTTATAATCACTCCCGCCACTACGAGCATGAACAATTTCTGGCATGGTTACTTGAACAAATCAAGGTCAAACAACCCCATGCCTTATTAATAGCGGGTGATATTTTTGACGTGATTAATCCAAGTTCACAGGCCCAAAAGCAGCTTTATCAATTTCTGGCAGATGCACATCGCCTTGCGCCGCATATGCAAACCTTAATGATTGCAGGAAATCACGATTCGGGTTATCGCATTGAACAGGTCGAGCCGTTATTAGAAAAATACAATGCCAAAGCGGTGGGTGTGATTCGCTGGAATCAAGACAAAACCTTGAATCTTGATCGCTTGATTTTACCGATTTACGATCAGGCACAACAGATTGTGGCGTGGTGCATTGCTCTTCCTTTTTTACGCTCGGCCGAAATTACGGGCGTGAACGAACAGACCAGTAACAGTCAAAATGCGATTGGTTATTTACACCAGCAACTGATTGCCGAGGCCAAACGCCGCAAAACCGACGAGCAGGCCTTAATTATGATGTCACATGCGCATATGCAGGGCGGTGAAACCTCAGATTCAGAACGTCCGATTATCATTGGCAACGAAGAAGCACTTTCTACAGCACTCTTTGAAGACGCGATCGATTATGTCGCACTGGGGCATTTACATAAACCTCAGAAAGTGGGTCAGACCCATATTCGCTATAGCGGCTCCCCTATTCCCCTGTCGTTTAGTGAAATCAACTATAAGCACCAAGTAATGGATGTGACCATTAAGCCAGAAATTTCAGACAATCATCTTCAATGTGATGCCTTGCTGGTGCCAAGAAGCGTGAAGCTGCATAAAATTACAGGTGAATTACAAGATGTTTTAACAAGCTTGGCAGCACTCCCACATGGCGAAATTGAAGAGATTGATCAGCGCGAATACGTCGACATCGAATATTTCAGCCGCACACCACCTCAGCCGAATCTTCGTCAACAATTTGAACAGGCTTTGCCTGCAAACCGTTACCGATTGGTTCGGATTTCCAGACAATACGCCACAGATGGATCAAGCCGTCGCTTAGAGCAACAGGTTCACCTTGAACCGCCAACGCCTGAAAAACTGTTTGAACAACTTTGGGACAAAAAAGGCTATAGCGCAGATGATGACGTTAAAAAAGACTTTATGAGCCTTGTTGCGCAGGCACAACAACAACTTGAAGAACTTAAAAAGAATTAAAGCCATCTCATGAAAATTTTATCCATCCGACTCAAAAATCTGGCCTCTTTGTCTGACGAGCATTTCATTGATTTTGAATCTGAGCCTTTGGCCAGTGCAGGGCTGATCGCGATTGTGGGTAAAACAGGCGCAGGTAAGTCCACCATTTTAGATGCCATGTGTCTGGCTTTGTTTAACAAAATTCCACGACTCAAAGAAAGCGATGGCAAGCTTACCGATGTCGATGGCTCCGAGCTCCTGACCAACTCCCCTTTGACCGTTTTACGCCGAGGCTGTGCGCACGGTTTTGCTGAACTCTGCTTTGTCGCGCAGGATCAAAAACATTATATGGCGCGCTGGGAAATTAAGCGTGCTCGCGAGAATGCCACCGGCAAACTGCAAAATGTTCAACGCTCACTCAAGTGCCTCACCGATGGCGTGGTGGTTGCAGACAAAAGCAAAGCGGTAGAGTCACACATACAGCACATCACGCAGCTCAGTTTTGAGCAATTTACCCGTGCGGTATTACTGGCGCAATCTGAGGTGACGGCTTTTTTAAAAGCACGTGACACCGAACGTGGTGAGCTGCTTGAATACCTGACCAACTCAGCGATTTTTGCTAAAATTGGACAACTGGCATTTGAAAAAACTAGAGAAATCAGCAATCAACGTAAAAGTTTAGAAAGTCATTTGGGCTATATCGAGATACGCTCAGATGAGGAAGTAGCGGAGTTACAAGCGCAATTTGAATCGGTTCAGCAACAGGTGGTGCGGCTTGAAGAAGCAAAGACGCAATTCAGACAACAACAGCAATGGTTTGAGCAACGCGACAAACTTGGTCAGGATATCCGCTTAAAACAACAACATTACGATGTACAACTTAAAGCACAAGAAAGCCTTGAGAAAGATCGCCTGTTGCTGAGCCAGTTAGAAACATTTTCTGAAATACGTCCCATTGTATTTCAGCAGCAGCAGATCCAAAAAAAACTGCAACAACTCATTCCGCAAATTCAACTTCAACACACCGAGTTCAATACCCTAAGCACACAATTCAAGCAAGAAAAAACGCGCTATAGCCAAATCGAACAAAGCCTACATCAGTTTCAAGCCTTTGAACAAAAGTATCAAAAAGAGCTTGCCGATTTACGCGGTCATTTGCAAAAACGCGAGCATATTAAAGAAGACTATAACAAAACCAGACATCGCTTAACCCAAATTACAAACCAGCAACAGCCATTGCTTGAGCAACAACAGCAATTAGAGCAAACCATTCACACGCTTGATGGACAACATACAGCAAGCATGGAACAATTAAAAAATAGTGCTCAGTACGCCCCACTAGACCAAGGCTTAAATGCGCACATGCAGCAGTTAAGCCAATTTATTACGCAGTACCAAAAAGTAGAACAGAGTTTAGGTTCCATTCGGGATGCACAAACGCAGCTTGAGCATGATGAGGCTGAATTAAATACTTTAGTATCGCAGTTTGGTACTCCAGCACAAATTGATCTGCACATCGAGAGTAAACAACAACGCAAACAAGCACAGCAGGTTCATAGCAATCATTTAGACAGTACACAGCAAAAAATTCAGCGTTATTTCGAATTAAACAATGAAATGATCAGTCTGAAACATAAATTTGAGACAATCAAACATCACAATCAACAATTAGACGCATCGACCCATACATCCGAACAAGCCTATGTGTTGGCAAAGCAAGAGCGCGAAAAAATTCAGCAGATATTGCAACAGCAACGTTTACTCCATGCAGAAAATATTGAACATTTACGCGCAGCGCTAAAGCACGGCGAAGCTTGCGTAGTGTGTGGCAGTACCGAACATCCTTATCGTGAAGATCAAAGCCAGCTCTCCAAAGCGTTGTATGAACTCCAGCAACAACAAGAACAGCAAGCCATTGAGCAAGAACAACAGTCTTTCGATCTTTGGCAAAAAACGCAGCAGCAGTACACGCAAAGTCAAACCCAGCTCAAGCAATTGCAAGACGATTTACAGCAACTGCATGAAAAACAAAATGTGCATGAACAGCAATTACAGCAGCATTTGTTGGCGTGCAATATACAGCTCGACTTGCATTTGGCTGAACAAGAGGCGAACGCTCAGCTTGATGCTTTAATGCAAAAGGCCTCTCAGGAGCAACAGCAGCTTGAGCATGAGTTACATCAACTCCAGCAAGCCAGTAAACAGCAACATCAGCTGAGTCAACGTATTCAGCACACCCGCCATCAGCTTGAGACAGTCGATCAGTTACAACAACACGTTCAGCATATTGTCGCGTGCTTAACTACCGAGGATAAATCGGCTTGGTACACGCATGGCGTGACATTTTCACAAACTATATTAAATGCACTACAACAACGGAGCCAGTTACTCGAACAAATAGAACGCTTAGTTAAACACAAAGAGCAACAAGATCAGCAGTTACTATTATTAAAATACAAGCTGGCCGGGCTCAGTGCGCAGCACACAGAATGTACGCAACAATTAAAAGACATTGAGACGATGGGTAAACAAAATACTGAAGCTGCCAACCAGCTCATCGTCACCATGACAGCTTCGACAGACCTTAAAGCCAATGAATGGTTACTACAGCATGACCAGCAGCGCCAGCAATTGCAGCAGCAGTATCAACAGATTAAACAAAGCTTTGAACTCGCGCGCGAACGTTTTGAACAGCATAAAAATGCGCTCGAGCAATTAAAGGCCAAGCAACAGCAACAACATGACTCACTGACACAATGCACCACTGAAATCAATGCATGGCTGGCACAGCAGCCTCTTTTTGAAGAAGATCAATTGCTAGCATTACTGGCGATATCATCTTCTCAAGAACAGCAGATTCGCCAAGCCATCCAACACGCAGATCGTGGCTTGAGCGAGGCTATTTCTGCACTCAACACACTACAACATCAGCTCGATGTACATCTTGAGGCAGCGCCTCAGATAGAGGCTGCGCAGTTATCTGAGCAGATTGCCACCAATCAAGTGGCTTTACAGCAATGTACAGATCAGCGTGACGATTTAAAAATAAAACTCGAGTTACATCAGCAAAATCTGATCAAGCAGCAGCAGTTTGCAGCCCAAATTCAACTGATCCAGCAACAAGAGCATCGCTGGCACAAAATCTCAAGCCTGATTGGCGATGCCAAGGGTAAAGAATTTCGAGATCTGGCGCAGCAATATAATCTGGATATTCTGCTTGAATATGCCAATCAGCAACTGACTCAGCTTTCACAGCGCTATACGCTAAAACGGCTAGAAAACTCACTGAGTCTGGCCATTGTCGATCATGATATGGATGGTGAAATACGTGCTGTGGCCTCACTTTCTGGTGGTGAATCTTTTCTTACTGCGCTGGCCATTTCACTGGCAATTGCCAATATGGCCTCTGGATCGATGAAAATCGAATCCTTGTTCATCGATGAAGGCTTTGGCACGCTCGATGCATCTTCATTGCATATGGTGATGAATGCACTCGATCAGTTGCAAAGTCAGGGTCGTAAGGTGGTACTGATCTCTCATATTCAAGATATGCACGAACGAATTCCAGTCCAGATTCAGGTACAACCACTGGGTTCAGGTTCAAGTCGAATTCAGGTGGTGGGCTAAATACGCTTTACCTTTGTACAACGCATTTTGGGTGGAGCAACAATTGAAAAACTCATCAGAACTGATAGCTTTGATTTTCATTCAGATTCAAAACAAAAAATGATCTCTTCTGACAACAATAAAGATCAATTTTTTAGATGAAGAAGAATTAAATCTTATTTTTTCTTTGAGTTCTTTAATATGCCTAGCTTTAAAATTGACTGTCATCTTCATTACCGGGTGATTCAAGCGACCGAATTTATTTTTCAGTTTGAAGCAGCCAATCATCCATGGCAAACCTGTAAGCAGGAGTCATTTGAGTTTCAACCTCAGCTCGATTTCGAGCAATATGAGCGCGACGGCGGATTAAATCGCCTGATTCGGTTACATGCACCAGAAGGTGAACTGCGTGTTTCTTATCATGCCGACGTAGATACGCATATCCCTGAGCGTAATACCGCATTACGCGAATGTGAAATTCATGAATTGCCGTCTTATACGCTGTTTTATCTGGGTTCAAGCCGCTTTTGCGAATCAGATTTGATTGGCACTATGGTACAAAATACTTTTGGTGAATTGCCCAAAGGTTATGCACGAGTGCAAGCCATCTGTGACTGGATTCATGACAATATTGTGTATCAAGCTGGATCTTCCGACAGTACCACCACAGCACGCGATATATTGGTCAATCGTGCAGGTGTATGTCGTGATTTTGCTCACTTGGGTATTGCGATTTGCCGTGCCTTAAATATTCCTGCGCGCTTTGTGGTGGGTTACATGCCGTTCTACAATGCAGATCCCGACTTCCATGCCATCTTTGAAGTGTATCTTGAAAATCAATGGGTATTATTCGATGCCACACGCATGGGGCCTATCGATCAGTTTGTTCGAATCGGCACTGGACTCGATGCCAAAGACGTTCCTTTCGCCACGGTATTTGGTGAAATCGAACTGTTATCGATTGAACCTGCTATCGAACGTGTTGAGTCTTAAATCATGTATTCAACGTTCAATTGAACAAATACATATAGAAATATAATACGTTGGAGAATCTATGCTCTCCAACGTATTTTGTAAAAGCACAATCTAGGTCAATGCCAACACCACACCTGAAAAGGCCAAGCAATAGATTCCAAATAAATACCAGCGACCATGCTCCAGCCACGCCGAAAGCCATTTCAGTGCCAACAACCCCGTTAGAAAGCTAAAAACCATTCCAAACAAGCTCGGCAAAAATAAGCTACTTAAGGCCAGATGTGCTGTACCAGTGGTGGTCTGTTGGGCATGCAACAAGCGTAACAGCTCTTTGGCAATCACCGCTGGGGTTAAAACTACCGCCAGAGCAAAACTAAACTCTTCTGCTTTCTGACGGGAAATTCCCAAAAACAAACCTGTGGAAATGGTGGCACCCGAGCGAGAAAAACCACGAAAAGGCAGACACAACGCCTGTACCGCACCGATGATGATGGCACTTGGCAAACGGACATCACCTTGCTGACCACGATCCAAACGAGAAGATAAAATAATCAACACACCTGCCGCAGCAAGTGCAGCAGCCATTAATTTGGCGTTGCTGAATAAATGCTCTATTTCAAAGCTACTCGCCCCACCAAAAAATACGTGTTTAATCAGTGATTGCAACAAAAGTCCAAACATACCCGTCATGGCAGTCGCCAGTAACACATACCAAGCGCGCTGCTTAAATGACGCCCAATCAGAAAAGTAGGTTTTTTTCCATGAGTGCCAAAAATACACAATGACCGCAAACATGGTGCCTGTGTGGAGCATCACCAGCAAAAAAGTCATATTTGGCGCCGAAGGGTCGAAACCCATCAGCTTTTCTGCCAAGATCACATGGGCAGAGCTAGAAACTGGCAATAACTCCGCCAGCCCCTGTATCACCGCTAAAATAAAAACATGCAAAAGATCCATGAAATGTCTCGTGAAAACCAGTGTTAGTGGTATACGAGCCAACCATTAAATCTGAATTAAAAAATCTCAATGATCACAAATATTTCATATATCAAATTTGCAGATTTATACACCGTGACTATAGTCACGTGCACCAAATAAAGCCGTACCAATGCGTACAATGGTCGAGCCTGCTGCAATGGCAGCATCCAAATCTGCCGACATGCCCATGCTCAAGGTATCCCACTGTTCAGGATGTGCATGTTGGGCTTTGACAGCATCAAAAAGCGTTTTGGCTGCCTCAAAAGCCTCTGCATGCTCTGGTGCAGGAATGACCATAATTCCGCGTAACTTCAGCTTGGGTAAGCGGCTAATAGTTTGCACCAGTTCCGCGACGTCCTCAGGTTGGCAGCCATCTTTTGTTTGCTGATGATCAATATTGACCTGAAGACAGATATTTAAATCAGCCGCATGCTCGGCGCGCTGCGATGACAGGCGCTCGGCAATAATCAAACGATCGACCCCGTGCACCCAATCAAAATGTTCCGCAAGCAATTTGGTTTTATTGCGCTGAACATGGCCAATAAAATGCCACTCGATATTTAAGTCTTTGAGTGCCTGAATTTTATCGAGCGCCTCTTGTAAATAGTTTTCACCAAAACAACGCTGACCAAGCTCGTACATATCGCGTATCGCCGAACTCGGATGTGTTTTTGATACTGCCAGTAATTCGACCGTTGCCGGATCACGCTGTACTCGCGCACAAGCCGACTGGATTTGATCGATAACGTGATTTCGCGCATCTTTAAACGGATTCATTGACAGGGTTCTCATTTCAAACATATTTTTTACTTAACCTCGGCCTTGAATGTTGTTAAGCTTTGGGAAAAGCACTTAATATTCTACAAAATAATGAAAGATTTTAACGATTTTTTGGGGGAAATATGGATATAACCGAACTGCTGGCATTTTCAGTCCAAAACAGGGCATCTGATTTACATTTGTCTGCAGGTTTGGCACCCATGATTCGCGTCGATGGTGAAGTTCGACGCATTAACCTCCCCGCACTTGAACATTCCGAAGTATACCGTCTGGTTTACGACATTATGAATGACAAACAGCGCCGCGATTACGAAGAAAAGCTCGAAACCGACTTTTCCTTTGAGGTGCCAAATCTGGCCCGTTTTCGTGTCAATGTGTTTAATCAGAACCGTGGTGCAGGTGCCGTTTTTCGAACCATTCCCTCACAGGTATTGACGCTTGAAGAACTTGGACTCGGAAAAATTTTCAGAGACATCTGTGACTATCCGCGCGGCTTGGTGTTAGTGACCGGCCCAACAGGCTCGGGGAAGTCGACCACTCTTGCCGCCATGCTCGATTATATTAATCATCATCGCTATGATCATATTTTAACGGTTGAAGATCCGATCGAGTTTGTACACGAACCCAAAAAATGCCTGATCAACCAGCGCGAAGTGCACCGCGATACACTTGGTTTTAATGAGGCACTTCGCTCAGCACTGCGTGAAGATCCCGATATCATTCTGGTGGGGGAAATGCGTGATCTGGAAACCATACGTTTGGCATTGACTGCCGCAGAAACCGGACATTTGGTGTTTGGTACACTACACACGACCTCGGCAGCCAAAACCATTGATCGAATTATCGATGTATTTCCCGCAGAGGAAAAAGATATGGTGCGTACCATGCTGTCCGAATCCCTTCAGGCGGTTATTTCACAAACCTTGTTAAAAAAAGAAGGTGGCGGCCGTGTAGCAGCGCATGAAATTATGATTGGTATTCCGGCCATTCGTAATTTGATCCGTGAAGGAAAAGTCGCGCAAATGTATTCTTCGATTCAAACGGGTGCAAGCCATGGCATGACCACGCTCGATCAAAGTCTTAAACAACTGGTCGCCAAAGGCATCATTAACTTACCAACAGCACGCGCTGTGGCAAAATCACCAGAATCCTTATAAAACAACAACACAAAGCCATCAGGAAGCACCGCATGGACTTTAATGATTTACTCAATTTAATGGCAACCCACAAAGCCTCCGATATGTTCATTACGGCTGGTGTTGAGCCATCATTAAAAATTAATGGCAAAATTACCCCGGTTTCCAAAACCAAATTAGACGGTGACATGATCGCGCAGTTGATTGATTCGATCACCACGCAAAAGCAACGCGATGAGTACATGGCAACCCATGAATGTAATTTCGCCATTTTAAACCGCGAACGTACTGAGCGCTTTCGTGTAAGTGCCTTTCAGCAGCGTGATTTACCCGGCATGGTTATCCGCCGCATCGAAACCAAAATCCCGACGCTAGATCAACTACAGCTACCACCGATTCTCAAGGACTTGGCCTTGACTAAACGCGGTATTATTTTTTTTTCTGGTGCAACAGGAACAGGAAAATCCACATCGCTTGCGTCGATGATTCATCACCGTAATCTACACTCAAGCGGTCATATTATTACCATTGAAGATCCGATTGAATTTATACATGCACATGCTGGCTGTATTGTTACGCAGCGCGAAGTCGGCATTGATACCGATTCCTACGAAGTGGCTTTAAAAAATACGTTACGCCAAGCACCAGACGTCATTTTGATTGGTGAAATTCGCACACGTGAAGTCATGGATTATGCACTGGCATTTGCCGAAACCGGGCATTTGGTTTTTGCAACTTTACATGCCAACAACGCCAATCAGACCTTAGAGCGTATCATTCACTTTTTTGAGCAAGATCGGCGTGAGCAGGTATTGATGGACTTATCACTTAACTTAAAAGCCGTCATCTCTCAGCAGCTGATTGCTACGCCTGATGGTCAAAGTCGCCGTGCTGCCGTTGAAGTGATGATCAATTCACCTTTGATGTCGGATTACATTCGCCAAGGTGAGATTTATAAAATTAAGGAACTGATGGCACGCTCTGGTGAACTGGGAATGCAGACCTTTGATCAGGCCTTGTTTGAATTACACGAACACGGACAAATCAGTTATGCCGATGCACTCAAACATGCCGACTCACCCAACAATCTGCGTTTGCAGATCAAACTTTCTCAAGAAGCCAATACCGCAATTGATCAAAAAGAGAAAATGCTTGAAGTCGATCGAAAAATCACCTTTGACGGTCAACGTCATGATCTAAAATGAAAAAAAGGGCATTATCTGCCCTTTTTTATTGTTGGATTTATGTGAAATCCTTACTTTTTACGCAGTGCGTCTTTGCAATCTGGGTTGTTGCAATAACCGTATAGATTCAATGAGTGGCCTGTCAAAGTAAAATTGTGCTTTTCAGCAACGGAGTGTTGCTCTTGCTCAATAATATCATTTGTAAATTCAACAACTTTGTTGCAATTTAAGCAAACAAGGTGATCGTGGTGATCTTCCTGCATGATTTCAAAAACAGAGTGATTGTTTTCAAAATGATGGCGCTGAATAATTCCTGCTGCTTCAAACTGTGTTAAAACTCGGTAAACCGTTGCCAGACCAACATCTTCACCTTGTTCAAGCAAAGTTTTATAAATATCTTCTGCACTCAAATGGTGTTGTTTTGAATTTTCTAGTAATTCCAAAATCTTAATTCGAGGAAGGGTGACTTTCAGTCCAGCTTTTCGTAAATCTTGATTGGAAATCGGCATAAAAAAGGGTCTCTCAACAAATCTCAAGTTGGAATAGGCAATCGTGATGAGATGCAGTATGATCTATCCTTGGATCAAATGCATCATAATTTATCGGGATAGTGTAGCAAAATGCAAAAACTTATGTTGGCGTTATTCGTCACTTCACTGCTTGCTGGTTGTTCAACGCTCGGCGTCTATAAGGTTGATATTCCTCAAGGAACCCCTTTAACCAAAGCTCAAGCATCAAAAGTTCAGGTGGGCATGAATTACCAACAGGTAAAGTTTTTACTCGGTAGCCCAACAATTACAGATCCATTAAATCCATATCGCTGGGATTACGTATACAACTATATTCCGGGAACTTATGCCAAAAAAGCAAAAATTCCGGCAGCACGCGGTCAGCATCTAAAAATCTACTTTGACCAGTCTGGTATCGTCACCAATATTGAAGGTATCGATACCTTACCAGAGTCTCAACCGGGCTTACCAGGTTCAAAAGAAGCCATACTGACTGCGCCACCACTATAAAGGCTTCCTCAAAAAAAGAAACCCCTCATTTGAGGGGTTTTTTTATATACTGGCGATCACTTAAAGCGATTACCCTTTTGAAAACGACCAACCGGATTTTTCTCTGCGCGTTTGCGTCGAATGTCCTTTGGATTAATGGTTAAAGTTCGATACACTTCTACCCGATCGCCCGCTTTAAGCGGCTGTTCAAGCGCACATCGAATACCAAAAATACCCACTTGTAATGGCATTTCTAGCTGTGTGGCAAGCAAGAGTCCACTTTTTTCAATGGCCTCTATCGCTGTCATTCCGGCTTCAAAAGCAACAGCAAGATGAAACTGTTGATCTGGTGCGGCATAAGCTACCCAGACCTGCTGAAGATTACTCATGTAAACAGTTGTCCAAGTACCGAAATCATCGCCAGTACAATGCCTAAAGGTAAGACAATACGGACAGCAATCCGCCAAAGATTATAAAATAGCTCACTACTAAAATTCATCGATTTACGCAAGTGACTGATTTTCATAATCCATCCCGCAAAAATCGCGTAGATCAAACACAACAGTAGCCCCCAAAGCATGGTCAGAATATAAAATTCTGCCTGAATGGCAGGAATTGCCCAGATCACAACAGCCACAACTGGAACTGCCCACTGTAATGCCAGCGCAGCCTGACGCTCAATTAACTGTTCACGAGCAAGTTGTAGGAGCAGTGCCGATGCCATCAATGCAGCAATCACCCAAGTCAGTACAGGAACCATTTGCTGAATTGACACAAAGCCAAACGCAATCACAGCCACCAATTGTGCCAACCAGATCGGCAGTACAGAAGCACTGGCTGATGCCTGTTGATCGACCTGTTTTACTGTTGTTTGCCAGTATAGGCCCATACCTAAACCACTCGCCACAAGAGCCAGAACAGTGGCATTGCCCCACTCTTTAAATTCAAGTGATGTCCAGTGCCATGGCTGAAGCTGAGCAGCATCATAAACCTGACCAAGCGCGATAGACGCAATCAACGCAATTGCAGTGATGAGCAGCAAAATCTGGCGTGATACAAAAGATAAGCCAAATGCCAGCACCGCAAGTACAATCAACAATAGATTAGGTGCAACGCCTAAAGTGAATTGTTGTGGTAACAGCACGCTGGCATGAGAAAGAATTCCGCCAGCCAAAAATGCAATGAATACCACAGCCAACCAGCCCACCAAACGCCATTTGGAAGACGCATCGGCATCCCGCGTTAGGCGTGAAAGTGCGTTCAGCGCTGTGGTTTTTGAACGGCGCGCCAGTGCAATTTCCAAATAACACACAGGCAACGCCAAAATCACCATGCTACCGAGCCATAACAACCAAAAATCAAGCTGACGATCAATTTGAATACCGACTGCCGGCGCGAGGGTAACAATAATCACCAAGCTCAAACAAAACGCCATAAGTGGCGAAAGCCATCGTGATAAAGGAGAATCCTGCATCATGCATACCTTGAATAAAGTCTGCCGATATTTTGCCTTTGTCCGACCTGAAAATCAAAGTTTCTATTCAAAAACAGAACGTTTTCGACCCAAAATCATCGATCTCAATTTTGCAACGCCTTTCTATTGAATACCGGGTTTAATACTGGTCGGCACGGGTAATGCGTTTAAGTTCAGGGTTGAGTGCCTCTCGCTCTAAACGCTCTACTCGGGTTAAAGCTTGCTTAATCGGGCGTCCATCTTGAAACACAATCATCTCACCCGGTTGATAAGGCATCCAGACCTCATTTTGAGTCAGTGGCTCGGTGGTAATCACCGCCACGCGATCTTTGGCAGTGGTCACCTGACTAAAATCCACTTCGACATCTAGATCGATCAATCGAGCGGCTTTAAAGGGATGCTCACGGACTAACCAGTGTAATTTCGTTGTGGCATAACTGTATAAAGCCTGACCATTAGATAAGCAGTAATTGAATGTTCCATGTTCGGCTATTCGAGGCGCAATCTGCTCAAGCGCGGTAAAAATCTGATGAATACTGGGCTCGGTATAACCAAAACGTTCTACCAACTGATCCAGCAAATAACAAAATGCACGTTCACTGTCGGTATTGCCAACCGGAACAAAACGGCCAGTCAGGCGTGGATTAAAATGATGCAAATCGCCATTATGGGCAAAAATCCACTGTCGCCCCCACAGCTCACGCATAAATGGATGCGAATTTTCAAGAGTAATCTTACCCTGAGTGGCTTTACGGATATGAGAAATCACATTGCGTGATTTAATTGGAAAATTACGCACCAACTCGGCAATCGGAGATTCTACCGCAGACTGATTATCGACAAACAAACGGCAGGCTTTGTCTTCAAAAAAAGCAATCCCGAACCCATCGGAATGATCGGAAGTAATGCCCGCCCGTTGTGAAAATCCTTTAAACGAAAAGGTAATATCGGTAGGCGTTGCACAATTCATTCCAAGTAGCTGGCACATAACGGTAAAGGCAAGAATGATCTAGATGTAAAGTCTATTGTGCATGAGAGCACAATGCCTTGCAAATCTCAATTTTGATACATCTTATGCACTTTTTCTGCTAAGGACGGCGCTGAACGCGTTTATTCATGACAAAAGACTTGGCAATTTGGTTCACCTCAAGTAATACAAAATAATCCAAACATTGAAAGGCTTCATCATAAAATGCTTGTTTGGATAATCGAGCTTGCATGCTTAAGTACATCTGAAACAGTTTGGGAATACGCTCATCTTGGGTAAAGCTATAAGCTGGATGCTGCGGCTCATAAGGGTGTTTAGAGGCAATATCTAAGCTTTGCGCAGACGTAAGCTGCTGTATTTTCCGATGCGTATGATAGACACGGGCAGCATTGTTATCTAGATGAATACTGACACAACCCATGAGGTACTTGGCTTTCATGGACCACAAAATTTTAGGCACCAGATTCAACCACAAAATAGACAGTGCTTTACCAGAACGAAATTGCGGATGCACACAGGTTCGACCAATTTCGACCACACTGGGTACATGCGATAGATGCCCCACATCAAACTCTTGAGCACTATAACTCTGTGCCAGTTCATGCCCCAAAAAGTGTTTCAAACGTGTATATGCCACGATCTCGCCAGACCATTTTTCACGTAATACTGCATGCTCACAGCCAAAATCATAGACATCCTGATCTAAACCTGAGTCAAAATGAATGCCAAACTGTGGGCCAAACTGTTCAGCACGAAAGCGTTGTACTTCTTCTAATTCTTTTAAGGTTTCAACCCACTCAAACTTATATTGAGTGGTTGAGGGTTTTTGACGTAGCAATGGAAAATTTAAGTGGTGTCGATAATGATTCAATTTGTCTAGCATAAGCTCACCCCGTGTTTTTCTTTGCTTACACTAAAACACCCGCATGACAACTATATGACCAATATCGATACCCATAAAAAAGACCAGTCATGACTGGTCTTTTTCTAGATTCGAAAAATTAATGCTCTGCTTTAGTCGCAACTCGGTTGGTAATCAGAGTGCCTACACCATGATCGGTAAAAATTTCCAATAAAGTGGCATGTGGTACACGACCATCGACAATATGCGCACTAACCACGCCACCTTTAACTGCATCTAAGGCACAGCCCACTTTCGGAATCATGCCACCATAAATCACGCCAGTTTCAATCAGACGATCGACTTCTTTGGTCGATAGCCCAGTCAAAAGATTTTTGTTTTCGTCCAGTACACCCGAGATATTGGTGAGCAGAATCAGTTTTTCTGCGCCCAGTGCTTCAGCCACTTTGCCTGCAACCAAATCAGCATTGATGTTATAGGTGTTACCACTTTCATCGACACCCAAAGGGGCAATCACAGGAATAAAATCGCCTTGAGTAAACATTTCAAGGACATCGGTTTTCACGCCGACCACCTCACCCACCATACCTAAATCGATATGTTTGATCTCGCCTTGCTCATCTTGTTTTTCCATCAACAATTTGCGTGCACGAATCAGGTTACCGTCTTTCCCGGTTAAGCCAATGGCACGTCCACCATGTTGATTGATCAGGTTTACAATCGATTTATTGACACTTCCACCCAGCACCATTTCTACAATTTCCATGGTGGCCTGATCGGTCACTCGCATACCATCAATTCGATCGGACACTTGCCCCAAACGGTTGAGTAAAGAGTCGACTTGAGGCCCACCACCATGCACCACAATCGGATTTAAACCGACAGTTTTTAACAAAACGATATCACGCGCAAACGAGCTTTCCAGCTCAGGATCGGTCATGGCATTACCGCCATATTTGACCACAAGTGTTTTTCCTGAAAAGCGCTGAATATACGGCAATGCTTCTGTCAAAATTTTTGCTTTATCGATGCCGGTGTGCTGATGTGGCATTCGCCTCTCCTTAATTAGGCCTGTGAAAGATCATGTGCAAGTTTAGGGTATTTTTTTTGCAACATGGTCACGAATATCTGTTTAATCTCTGCCAATCGTTGTGGTGTTTCTGCATCAAAACGCGCAGTGAAGTACTCTCCGGTATTCGATGCACGTAAAATGCCAAATCCATCGTGAAAATCGAGACGTATCCCATCGGTACGACTCAGTAGCGCCTGAAAGGTCTGCCCTTGTGCTTCAATATCCTGCAATACATGCACAGGATTTGCTTCATAAGTATTGATGTACAGATCTTCTGTGCTACAACGCTCAGGATAGGCCGCCAGTAAGCTCGATAACGACTGTGTCGGATGTGCCGCCATGTATTCAAGTAAACGTAATGCCGCGTATGGGCCATCATCGAAGCCATAGCCTCGGCCATCATTAAATACATAATGCCCTGCGTATTCACCCCCAAAAATCGCCCGTCCAGCCGATTTTGCCAAATATTGACGCAAGAAAGTGCTACCAGTTCGAATCATGGTGGGCTGCCCGCCACAGGCCAAAATGGTATTGCGGACCATGGTCGAGCATTTCACATCAAAAACCACTTCATGCGCTTGCTGTGCAACCAGACACAGTTGACTAAATAGTGAAATTAAACGATCTGCACTGATAATCGTGGCATGCTCATCGACCACGACCAAACGATCACCATCGCCATCAAGTGCAATACCCAAATCGGCCTGCTCTGCCAAGACGTACTGACGAAGTGTCTGCAGATGTAACGCCTGTGAAGGATCTGGCGCATGATCTGGAAAATGACCATTGGGCTCACAGCGAATTGTGACAACCTCACATCCCAAACGCTCTAGTAAGCGACGCGTTCCTTCACCTGCCGAACCATGTAAGCCGTCTAATACAATTTTAAAGCGATGATTCAGCTGAATATCTTGAACGAGTGCATCTTCATAACGGTCGAAATAGGCATTTTCTTGATGTACTACAGTCGATTGGAGATGTAAGTAAGGACTTAAATCAACACGAATTTGAGAGGCATACCATCCCACTTGCTGAATGATCTCGGGACTTGGTGGTTGATTTCCCATCACCCATTTAATGCCATTGTCTGTCTTAGGATTATGACTGGCCGTAATCATGATGCCATTGCCATCATGTGATCGTGCAGTAAAGTACATGAGGGGTGTTGAACAGCAACCAATATTGGTTACACAAAGTCCGTGTTCACCCAAGACTGCTTGAACCAGCGCAGCATAATAAGGACCAGTCAAACGGGCATCATAGCCGAGCACAAGCTTTGTATGACCCGCAGCGAGGTATTGCTGTGCCAGTCCGTGTGCAATGGCCACGATGCGCTCCGGTGTCAGCACATTGAGCTTTCCCCGAATATCATAGGCACGAAAAATCTGAAACGGAAAAGTCTGCTTTATATCCATAAGTCTGTTCTTCTTATGCCTATGTTAGCAAAACGGGAAAAATTGAAAAAAATTTAGGTACAATGACAAAATAAAGACGCCAAAATAAAAAATCAGATCGATAACCCGATATTATTAATATAATTTTTTGTAACATTCAATTGTAAATAAATAAATGCCTGTTTACACAGGCATTTATTAGAAAAATTACTGCTTTCCAGTGTGTCCAAAACCGCCTGCACCGCGGTCTGTTGCGACAAAATCTTCGACCTGTTCAAACTCGGCCTGCACCACAGGAACCAGCACGTATTGTGCTAGACGCTCACCCGGCTCTAAACGAAATGTGGTTTGACCACGATTCCATACCGAAATCATCAGCTCGCCCTGATAGTCTGAATCGATTAATCCTACCAAGTTTCCAAGCACAATCCCGTGTTTGTGTCCCAAACCTGAGCGCGGCAAAATCATGCCTGCGAATTGGGTATCCTGAATGTAAATCGCCATACCGGTTTTCACCAGTACCGTTTGCCCAGGTTCAATCTCAATGGCATCATCTAAACAAGCACGCAAATCCAGTCCAGCAGATCCTGCTGTTGCATACGTTGGCAATGGCCATTCTTTTCCTACACGAGGATCCAGTAATTTGACTTGGACTTTCATCATCATTCCTAAGTTGTTACATTAACGTTTTAATAAAGCTTTTAAATTGGCCAGATATTGCTGTGCCTGTTCTTTCGGATCGACATTAGCCGCAAGTTTTTTCTTACGGCCAAGCCATTCAAGTTCATCTTGCGGCAATTCATCCAAAAAGCGGCTCGGTGTCATTTGTTTCATCTGACCGCCATTTTTACGCTGTTCGGCCAAGGTCAGGGTAAGGCCTTGTCGTGCGCGAGTAATTCCCACATACATCAAACGGCGTTCTTCTTCGATGGTATCGGCAGCAATCGAGTTTTTATGCGGCAGCAGTTCTTCTTCTAGCCCCATAATGTACACAAATGGAAACTCAAGACCTTTGGCAGCGTGTAGGGTCAGCAAGTTGACCTTGTCGGTATCTTCCTCTTCTTGCTGCTGTTCGAGCAGATCGAGCAGCACCAATTTTCGGATCACACTTTCAATGTTTTTATCATCAACATCGTCGGTACGATTCAGTAGATTCTGGATACTGTTATACAGACTTTCGATGTTGTCGAGCTTGCTTTTTTCTTGCGCAGGCGTTGCCGCTTGCTCACGAATATAGTCGATATAGCCTGCCTCATTCATCATCTGGCGGACTTTAGGCACAGGTTCATCGTCATCGAGTAATTCTCGCGTAAAGGTCTGCACAAAGTCTGCAAATTCATGCAACTGTGTCATGGCCTTTTTCGGTAGCACCATGCTTAAGCGCTGATCCGATGACGCGCCCAAAAGGGACAAGTGATTTTCCTGCGCAAACAGTCCGAGTTTTTCAAGGGTGACTGGTCCGATCGCGCGTTTAGGCGTATTGATAATACGTAAAAAAGCACTGTCATCTTCTGGGTTAATAATTAAACGCAGATAACTCATGACATCTTTAATTTCAGCGCGGGCAAAGAACGATTGTCCACCCGAAAGCTTATAGGGAATCTGCATCTGGCGTAACTGGGTTTCCAAAATACGCGCCTGAAAGTTACCGCGATACAAAACCGCATAATCTTTCCAGTTTTTCCCGTTCATGAGCTTATGCGTCATCAGGTCTTTCACCACACGCTCGGCCTCATCGTCATCATTACGGCAGGTAATGATCCGGATGACCTCTCCATGACCTTTATCGCTCCACAGTTTTTTATCAAAAATATGTGGATTATGTTCAATCACGGCGTTGGCCGCTTTCAATATCCGGCTGGTTGAACGGTAGTTTTGTTCAAGCTTAATCACTTTAAGATTCGGAAAATCTTCTTTGAGTAAGGCCATGTTTTCCGGTTTGGCACCCCGCCATGCATAAATCGACTGGTCATCATCACCAACCGCAGTAAACTGCCCCATTACTCCCACTAGAAGCTTGACCAGAATATACTGGGCGGTGTTGGTATCTTGGTATTCATCGACCAGCAAATAACGGGTCCGGTTTTGCCATTTGTCACGTACTTCGGCATTTTCTTGCAATAGACGTGTTGGCAATACAATCAAATCATCAAAATCTACTGCGTTGTAGGCACGCAGATTTCGCTCATATAACTGGTATAAGTGCGCAAACTGAACATCTTCTGGCGTTTCACAGGTACTGTGTGCCTGCTCTGGCACAATCAGATCATTTTTCCAGTCAGAAATCTTTTTCATGGCCTTGGCAATGAGTTCTTTGCTTTCGGCGCCCGATAAATTATCGCGATGCATTAAATCCATCAGAATTCGTTTGCAATCGTCGGCATCTAAAATTGAAAAGTTATTTTTTAGCGGCGTATGCTTGAGCTCAATGCGTAATAAATTCAAACCGAAGGTATGGAATGTCGAAACAGATAGACCTTTGGCTTCTTCACGTGACAATAACTGCGTCACACGCTCTTTCATTTCACGCGCCGCTTTATTGGTAAAGGTCATCGCTGTAATACGATGTGCAGGAATGCGACACTGTTTAACCAGATAGGCGATTTTTTGCGTAATCACCGATGTTTTGCCCGAACCCGCTCCTGCAAGCACTAACAACGGTCCTTGAGTATATTTCATGGCTTCTTGTTGTTTGTCATTTAAATGACTGGCTGCAGACATATGTATTCCCCTGATGATTCCGAGCGTGATTATAGACATCTATTGCGCCAATGCCCATCGTAATGAAACGGATTTTAACCATAAAAAAACCACCCGAAGGTGGTTTTTACATATCCGTGCGACGATTATTGACGCTCGTAAATGCTGATTTCAACACGGCGGTTCTGCTCACGCCCTTGTGCAGTTGCGTTTGACGCGATTGGGTTAGATGAACCATAACCTTGTGCATTGATACGTGCAGAAGATACACCCTGACCGCTCAAGTAATTAGCAACAGACTGTGCACGCGCTTGTGACAATGGAATGTTGATCGAATCGTTACCAGTATTATCGGTATAACCTGTAACCAAAATCGCACTACGGTTATCTTCAGACAAAGTTTGCGCAACTTTGTTCAAAGTTGAGTAGAAGTTCGGTTTGATGTTTGACTTGTTGGTATCAAATGTAATGTTGCCCGGCATTACCAAGCCGACAGAACCATCTGGGTTGCGGTTAACTTCTACACCAGTACCCGCCATTTGTTGACGTAATTTTTTCTCTTTTTGGTCGAGGTACAAGCCACTTGCACCACCAAGAATCGCACCAATTGCAGCAGCACGGTTATTTTGACGGCTAGAGTTTGCATTGGATTTAGAAATACCATAACCTGCCGCAGCACCGATGAGTGTACCTAGGGCAGCTTTATCGTATTCTACGCCACCAAGATTGTTTCCAGTTGTTTGGCAACCTGCAAGTGCTACCGCCGCCCCAACTACAGTTGTAATAACTAGTGCACGCATTGCATGCCTCCTCGTTTGTCTTGTTGTCTGTGAAAATGATGAAATAAAAAAGCCACTTAGACCATTGATATTTTGTTAAGAATATCGCTTTTATTTACATTTTGTAATATTTAATACCCAATTAATTGTGCAGTTCATCACATTTTATTCATTCTTTATCGGGATGCCTTTTTTATTTTTAGCACTCGGTCTATATTGATCACACCCTCATACCCTTAGAAATTGGATCGTCAGGACTTTTCATATGTCTACGCAAGCAAACAAGCAATCGGCGCTAAAAAAAATTACACGCGGGCTGACTGTAGGCAGTGTCATTACAGGAAGTACGTTTTTACATGGCCCACCCGTACTGGCGTTGGGCTTGACCAAACTGTTCAAAAAATCGCGGGTGGTGGATCAAACCAACATCCAGATCACCAACAGCTGGTTAAATGTTAATAACTGGTTGATCGACCATGTTTTGCCACATTTAGAATGGGATATCACTATCGATGAAGCCCTCGACTTAAGCATGCAAGGTCGTTATCTCATGACCTGTAATCATCAAAGCTGGGTCGATACCACGGTCAATCAGTACTTTGGACTAACACGTATGCCGTTGACGCGTTTTTTTACCAAATGGGAGCTTATTTTTATTCCCTTTGTGGGACAAGCCTTTAAGATTTTAGGCTTCCCAATGATGAAACGTCATACCAAAGAACAAATCCAGAAAAATCCCGAGCTCAAAACCCGTGATCTTGAAGAAGCACGTCAAGCCTGCGAACAATTGCTAAGCCAGCCGTTTACCTTATTGAACTATTTAGAGGGTACTCGCTTCACTCCAGAAAAACATGATCAACAAGGTTCACCTTATCAGCATTTACTCAAACCTAAAGCGGGTGGACTGGCCTTGGCGCTGAATATTCTGGGCGATAAAATCGATGCTTTGGTCGACATGACGATTGTGTACCCAGACGGTATACCTGGCTATGGCGATTTCTGGCTAGGTGATGTATCCAAAATTGCGGTGAATTTACGCAAAATTGAACTGCCAGACTGGGTATTGGGTGGAGATTACGAAGATGACGAAGTCTATCGTAAACGTTTTCAAGACTGGGTAGATCAGCTCTGGACTGAAAAGGATCAGTTGATCACCGAAATGAAAGCCAAATACTCCAACAGCTCTACTTAAGATGTAACGCCACATGAAGCAAAAAAGTTCAGACATTAAAAATAAATACCAGCATCTAAAGCCCGGCAGTTTGTCCTTCAAGCTGTTTTTGCTTTACGATATTTTTATGGTTTTTATCATTGTGTTTAACCTTTTTTGCTTAGGTGCCAATTACTTTTTGATGAGCAGCATTGGCGAGTGGCTGTTTCAGCAAATTCACCTTGAAACATTATTAACATTTTACCGCGCCGAACTGCACCCTTGGGTGATTGTCAGCGAAGCGTGGTTCATTGGCTTTTTAATTGTGGAACTGCTGATTCGCTGGGCAATTGCAGTGGTGTACAAACATCATCAGCGCTGGTTTTTCTTTCCATTTATTCACTGGTACGAAATTTTAGCGATTTTGCCGCAACTACGTTTTTTACGTTTGTTTCGCGCGGGAATCATTGGCTATCGACTCTATGAAATGGGCTATCAAGTCATACCAGGCAGTTGGCTTAAACGCGGTCGTTTTTATTATCAAGTTGTGATGGAAGAACTCTCCGATCGAGTGGTTATCACGGTGCTCGATGGTGTTAAGCAAGAGCTTGAAACCAGCTCGACCCATAAAAAGATTTTACATGATTTGATTGATCATCATCGGGCACTATTTGCGCAGACCTTTGCCGAAATTTTGCAAGACTCATTGGCAGAGGCTTTAAAAACCCAGCAACCGATCATGGCTGAGCGTGTGGGTAAAATTGTTAATCAGGCGATTGAAGATACACCCGAGCTAACCCAACTGCTTCGACTCATTCCGATTGTAGGTGGGCGCATTGAATCGCAAATTCAGAGCATTGGTCAGCGTTTGGGCGAAAATATTACATCGGGATTGATTGTTCCATTTGTTGAAGGCTCTGTAGCGCAGCCCAATGCCAATTATCAGTTAATATCGAAACGGCTTAGTGAAGTGAATATTGATAACCAAAAACTTGAACAACTGGTCGAATCAATTGTATTTGAAAGTCTGGAATCTATTCGTAAACAAGTTAAAGTGAAACATTGGCAGCAAGTACTTAAACAACACGATCAAGCCAAAGAATAAGCATATCGATAAAATATTTAGGCTAGTCCCTAGAGAATTCGGATAATTTGTTCTAGGATTTGATCTATTTACTCACCCAACTTCAGGGCCAGTGGCACGTCAGAAGTTCTCAAGGAATCATTATGGCTGATATACGGATTACAGGAAGAATGGTTAATTTTACCCGATTAACCTTCGATACCAATGATCATGATGTCATCCGGCAACAACTTACCGCAATTTTAAATGAAGATGCCTATCAAGGCACATTGGTTATTCTTGACAGTACGGTAGAACAAGAACTGATTGCACTGATTCAGTTGCTGATTAGTCTGGGCTTACAGCCAATGGCCGTGATAGATGGCCTATTGAGCGATGAGGCCAAATCGATTCAGTTTCCTGTGATGCCAGCCGACCAACCTCTGCAGCGGATCAAGGCCACGAAAGAAGAAGTTGTGGTTCAGTCAGCCAAAGTGACAGAGAAAAACGCTGAAACAAAAACACCAACAACGAAAACAGCGATTTCGCACAAAACATCTTACCATGACGAAATTTTGCGAACCGGACAATGTCTGGTACAAGATCATGGCGACATTATTTTAAATGCAGGAATGAACAGCGGTTCTGAAGTGATTGCTTCAGGCAACATTCACATCTATGGAAATGTGCGTGGCCGCATTATGGCGGGTGCAGGTGGAAACCCTGCTGCTCGCATCTTTTGTCATGCCCTTGAAGCCGAACTTGTTTCAATTGCAGGCACGTATTGTGTTGCAGAAGACATCCCTAAAGATGTATTAAAGAAATCTGTACATATATATTTAAACGATAAGCAAGAACTTGAATTTCGGGCTTTGGAATTTTAAGGTATAAATTAAGCACCAAATAGGCCCATAAGATCGGGCGTATGACCATAATAGGAGTGGATTCGGTGGCCAAAATTGTTGTCGTAACATCAGGCAAAGGTGGTGTAGGTAAAACTACAACAAGTGCATCTTTTGCAACAGGTTTAGCCCTACGTGGTCATAAAACTGTTGTGATTGATTTTGACGTAGGTTTACGTAATCTTGATTTGATCATGGGGTGTGAGCGTCGAGTTGTCTATGACTTTGTGAATGTCATCAACAATGAAGCACGTTTGCAACAAGCGCTGATTCGTGACAAAGATATTGAAAATCTTTATATTTTACCAGCTTCACAAACACGTGACAAAGACGCCTTGACTGACGACGGTGTGGCTCGTGTTATTGAAGAATTATCACAAGAATTTGATTATATTATTTGTGATTCACCTGCGGGTATCGAGCGTGGCGCAATTTTAGCCATGTATCATGCAGATGAAGCGATTATTGTGACCAATCCAGAAATTTCATCGGTACGTGACTCTGATCGTATTATTGGAATGCTGGACAGCAAAACAAAAAAAGTCGAACAGAACGAAGGGCGTATTCGTAAGCACTTGTGTATCACACGTTTTAATCCAGAACGTGCAGATCGCCAAGAAATGCTGACGATTGATGATATCTCAAAGGATATCTTACGCATTCCAACCTTAGGGGTTATTCCTGAGTGCCCGGGTGTTTTACAAGCTTCAAACGAAGGTAAACCGGTCATTTTATATTCTGAAACCAAATCAGGCCAATCATATGATGACTTGGTTGCACGTTTTTTAGGTGAAGAACGCCCTTATCGACACATTACAGTACAACCAAAAAGCTGGTTGGCTCGACTATTTGGAGCATAACGATGGCAGGATTTTGGAGTAAACTGTTCGGAACTGACGAGAGACCATCAAGCGCACAAACTGCCAAAGATCGTTTGAAAGTAATTGTTGCCTCTGAACAGGGCTTAGGACGACGTTTGAGTCAAGACAAAATTGATCAAATGAAAAAAGAGATCATGCAAGTGGTCAGTCGTTATGTACGTGGTGTGGGTGAAGACCATATTCAAATGCAGGTACGTTCAGAAGCAAATATTGAAATGCTTGAAATGAATATCAATTTACCTGAAGAACGATAATTTCATTACTGATTGGTCAATCACCCAGAAATTAAGGCAAAATATGAGACTGGATCAGCAAAGCAACGCTTTGCCCAGTCGCAAGACGAGAAGCTGTGCTTCGAGTGGACTGGAGCGAGCATCTTTACCCAGTCGCAAGACGAGAAGCTGTGCTTCGAGTAGACTGGAGCAAGCATCTTTACCCAGTCGCAAGACGAGAAGCTGTGCTTCGAGTAGACTGGAGCAAGCATCTTTGCCCAGTCGCAAGACGAGAAGCTGTGCTTCGAGTGGACTGGAGCGAGCATCTTTGCCCAGTCGCAAGACGAGAAGCTGTGCTTCGAGTAGACTGGAGCAGGCATCTTTGCCCAGTCGCAAGACGAGAAGCTGTGCTTCGAGTAGACTTGAACAACGGTGCGTCTCGTTAAAAGATTCAAAATATCCTGTCTCAAATTTTGCTTTTAAAGTGTAAGAGGAGCGTGTTATGGCATTATCACAGCCAGCAACTTTCAATGAAGAATGGTCAGATGAACGTGTTTTTGCCTACCTTAACCAACTTCCTCCAGACGGTGTAAATGCCGATTTTCATGTGTTGTATCATGCATTTAAACACATGCGTCCAAACGACTATGAGCGTCTTTTGACTCAGTTTGTTGCCGATGGCCGTGATGTAAACGCGACCAATCCTGAAGGTCAGCGTATTCATGATGTGATTGCTGAATTTCCGCGTCAGCGCGAGCCTTTTTTAGAAGTGCTAGCAAAGTTTGCATAAGTGCTAAAAAAACCTGCTTGATGCAGGTTTTTTTATGATGGTTGAGTTTAGACCAATATTTCTCGTTTACCGTTGGCGCCCATGGCACTTACGATGCCATTTTCTTCCATCTGATCAATGATTCGAGCTGCTCGGTTGTAACCCAAACTAAATTTACGCTGTAAGGATGACGTCGATGCCTTACGGGTTTCCAAAACAAATGCCACACATTGATCATAGAGCATATCTCGATCAGATCCCCCTTCTCCACCATCTTCAAAACCACGTGCGCTTGGCTCTTCATCAAACGGTGTTAAAATTTCATCGACATAATTCGGGGCACCGCGTTCGCGCCATGCATCACAAATCCGATTCACTTCATCATCGCTAATAAAGGCACCATGTACACGCTCAGGCTCGATTTTTCCAGGCCCAAGAAATAACATATCACCATGACCTAACAGGTCTTCTGCACCACCCGCATCCAAAATCGTTCGTGAGTCAATTTTACTGTTAACCCGCAGTGCAACGCGTGTAGGAATATTGGCTTTGATTAATCCCGTAATAACGTCTACAGAAGGACGCTGAGTCGCCAATAGCAAATGAATGCCGGCAGCACGAGATTTTTGCGCCAGTCGGGTAATCATTTCTTCGGCTTTTTTACCTACTTGCATAATCATGTCGGCAAACTCATCCGCCACAATCACAATTGAAGGTAAAGGTTGTAAGCGTGGAGCACGTTCTTGGGTGGCCGAATCACTTGGCTTCCACGTTGGATCAATCAAATCTTCACCGTTGGCAATAGCTTCTTCAACCTTACGGTTATAGTCTGCCAGTTTACGGATCTTTAAAAATGACATCAGCTTGTAACGGCGTTCCATTTCATTGACACACCAGTTAAGTGCACTCACCGCGTCTTTCATGTCTGTGACCACTGGAGTAAGCAAGTGTGGAATATCGTTGTAATTGGCCAATTCAAGCTGTTTCGGGTCAATCAGAATGAGGCGAAGCTGATCTGGGGTATATTTGAGCAGCATTGATAAAATCATGGAGTTGACTGCGACCGACTTACCCGAACCAGTCGTTCCTGCTACCAGCATGTGCGGTGCTTTACCCAAATCGGTAATGACAGGATTACCTGAAATATCTTTACCCATAGCCATCGAGAGTAAGCCGGCAGGGTCTTTAAATGACGGTGTCTCAAGCAGCTCGATCAAGCGCACCATTTCACGCGCGCTGTTTGGTACTTCAATACCGATATAAGGCTTGCCGGGAATGACTTCAACCACACGTACCGATGCCATCGACATCGAGCGGGCCAAGTCACGTGAAATATTGGTAACTTTAGATGCTTTCACACCGGGCGCCAGATCAAGCTCAAATCGTGTAACCACCGGGCCAGGCTGAGCCTCGACCACTTTGGCCTTCACATTAAATTCTTGTAACTTGATTTCGAGCAGTTCAGATAAACGTTCGAGCTGCTCGACAGTGAAGTTGACCTTCTTATTCGGATCAACTTTATCAAGTAACTCAAAGCCCGGTAACGTTGGTAAATCACGACGCTTTTGTGCCACCTGCATTGCACGTGACATCGGTCTTCCCGAAGTATCTGTGAGTGGGGCGTCAAAATCAAACTCATCTTCTACCGGCTTACCTGCGGTTTCCTGCCAAGCTTCAATGAAGGCTTCTTTTGAAAGTGCTGCCTGCTCGCTTTCTGGCGTTACTGCTTTGGCAACAGGCGCTTGTTTGAGTGGCTCTGGTGCTCTGATTTCTTCTCCAGTCAAAAGATCAGACTGCTCTTCTGGTTCATACGCCGCATATCGATTTTGAGGCTGATGCGTTGTAGATGACGCTTTAAGCGTCTGCTCGACTTGTTCGATCAAATGATCAGTCTCTGAACGCGTAGTTGGCTGCGCTTGCGAGACAAACGGCGTGTGAATGTCAGATCCCGATTGATTCGGCATAGCGGCCAGTAATTCATCAAAAATCTGATCGTCATTCCAGTTCAGTTTATCTTTATTTAAAGGATTTGACTGATCATGAGCTGAGGCTGAATCTGTGTGTGCACGCTGAGCTTGTGTATTTAATTGTCCGTGTTCATCATCTGCGGCACGAAGTAATGCATCGATTTCCTGTTTGTGAGTCAGATCATCAGATTGCAGCGCTTTCCATACCTCTCCGGTCGGTACCAAACGCTTGGATTCACTTTCAAGCCGATGTGCCTTTTCAAGCGCTTTCTCAAATTCCTGATCATCTACAGGTAATGGATCTTGATATTGCTGCTGGGCACGCTGTTCTTTCGCAACGACATCTTGGAATAACCGCTCAACCGTCTCGTCATCTGCCACATACTGATGGGTACGAGCCGCTGGTGCAACACTTGGCTTTTCTTGCTCTGGTTGAACCGCTTGTTCTGGTAAAGCAGAAGCGCTTTTAGATGCAGCACTGACCGATTGTGGCGCTTTCTTGGCTGATTGCTCCGTCAAATCATAGTCAGACTCATTCGGAGAAACGTTTTTATAAAATAGGTCTTGTAAATAAGCTGGTGTTGCTTTGAGTGTTGCCCATGTACGATTCCATTGAATACCAAATGCCAAGGTGAGCAATAGCACCCAAAATACCAGCAAGAACAGCGTTGCACCATAAATGGTCAGGATACCGGACAGACTTTCACCCAGCTCATAGCCAATAATGCCTCCTGAGGCATTGGCTAAGGTATCTGCTGGTACATTCCAGTACAGATAAAGCAATGTAGAGGTGGCTAAGATAATAAAAAACTGCGCTGCATAGCGAAACGGTCGGTTTAGAAAACTGCGTGGCCACCAGACTTGAATGGCTTCAATAAACAAAAACAATGGAATCAGTAAACTCGCCCAGCCTAAAAAACCAAACAGCAAATCAGCAATCCATGCACCGGCAACGCCGCTGGCATTCGAGACATTTTGAGTGTCGCTTGAAATATGCATCCAGCCGGGATCGAATGGGGTATATGTCACAGTCGCGACAAACAGATAAATCCCGAACGAAACCAAAAATAATGTAATTAATAAACGCTGTGCATAAACGCTCGACACCGCAGTCATATACTGTCCTGTAAAACCAGTTTGAATGAATTCATTTGTTCTTTCGTTGGCTCAAAACCGGCAACGAATTAATTCACATATTATGCACCTGTTCTGTAAAAAATGATGCATGATTGTTGAAGCTTGTTGTTAACATCTTTCAATAAAATCGTATATAGCTCAATTCGATTTAGTTGATCAATATTATCCACATCAAAACGACGCCATTTGGCTCAACTTTCACGTATAATTTCAAAAATTTCGATATTAATAAGGAACTCGTCATGAGCGCTCGTCACTCTCGACTTATTATTCTTGGTTCTGGTCCTGCAGGTTATAGCGCTGCAGTTTATGCTGCACGTGCCAATTTGAAGCCAACGCTGATTGCAGGCTTACAACTTGGTGGACAGTTGACTACAACAACTGAGGTAGATAACTGGCCTGGCGATCCTGAAGGTTTAACGGGTCCGGTATTGATGGAGCGTATGCAGGCGCATGCAGAACGTTTCGGTACCGACATTGTCTATGACCATATCAATGAAGTTGATTTAAATACCCGTCCGTTCGTTTTAAAAGGCGATATGGAAGAATACACCTGTGATGCTTTAATTATTGCAACAGGCGCGACTGCACAATACCTCGGTCTAGAATCGGAAGCTGCATTTATGGGTCAGGGCGTAAGTGCCTGTGCAACCTGTGACGGTTTCTTCTACAAAGGTCAAAACGTGATGGTTGTAGGTGGTGGTAACACTGCTGTTGAAGAAGCACTCTACTTATCGAATATTGCAGCTCACGTCACACTGGTTCATCGTCGTAGTAGCCTTCGTTCAGAAAAGATCTTGCAAGATCATCTGTTTGAAAAAGAGAAAGAAGGCAAAATCAGCATTATCTGGAACCATCAAGTCGATGAAGTTGTGGGTGATAATACGGGCGTTACAGGCGTACGCTTGAAATCGACTCAAGACGAAAGCACACAAACTGTTGATGTACAAGGCTTATTCGTTGCAATTGGTCACAAGCCAAATACGGGCATGTTTGAAGGTCAGCTTGAGCTACGTGATGGCTATATTCAAGTCCAAAGCGGTACGCAAGGTAATGCAACTGCAACCTCAGTTCCGGGTGTTTTTGCGGCAGGTGACGTTGCAGATAACATTTACCGTCAAGCGATTACTTCGGCGGGTTCGGGCTGTATGGCTGCACTTGATGCAGACAAATACTTAGAAAACATCTAAGTCATACAGCAGTTCTCATCACATTAAAAGATCGGCTAAAATAAGGCCGATCTTTTTTATTCTCTCTCCCTTCATGATTTTACCTTCGATGTATGTGTTTCCCGATCCAGTTGAAGCCGACCCAGAGGGTCAAGGGTTGATTTGCATCGGGGCAGATTTAGAACCTTCAACACTTTTTGAAGCCTACACACATGGATTATTTCCTTGGTTTAATGAAGGTGATCCGATCTGTTGGTGGAGTCCCGATCCGCGTTGTGTCATCTATCCCGAGCAATATCGGCCAAGTAAAACACTTATTCGGAGTATGAAAAAATACGATTATCAAGTGACCATTAATCGTGCCTTTGAGCAAGTGGTTCGTGCTTGCGCCCTGCCCCGCAATTACACCAATGACACCTGGATTTCAGAAGATATCGTGCAAGGCTACGTCGAACTGTTTAAAGCAGGCTACGGCTATAGCGTCGAAGTTTGGCAAGAAGATCAATTAGTAGGCGGATTATATGGTGTGAGTATTGGTAAAGGCTGCTTTGGAGAATCAATGTTTAGTACACGTACCGATGCCTCCAAAATGGCATTTTATACGCTCATGCTGATTGGGCAAGAACATCAAGTGCGCTGGATTGACTGTCAACTGGTCAATGACCATTTATTAAGCTTAGGTGCTTGTACACTTTCTCGTCAAGACTACTTAAAATCGTTACAAGATGTAATTATTGAGCCCCCTATCAATTGGAAAAAGTATTCAGAACGTGTATTTTCAAGTAAAAGAATTGCCCAAATTGCAAAACTAACCGAATGATAACAATGAGGGGACATACACGATGAAATCTTACCACCCAAAGTCCCTTCTTAATGACTTACAGTACTATATTACCCCGCCCCACGACTGTAGCTATCTAGACAACAAATCTGCGCGCATGGTGTTTCTCGATCCAATCCACCGGATTGACGTAGTGACGCTTTCTGAACTTTCACGCGTTGGTTTTCGTCGTAGCGGCGACTTTGTGTATCGCCCAGAATGTCATTTGTGCAGACAGTGCCTGTCTTGCCGCGTACCGGTCGACGAATTTGAAATGAACAGCATGCAGAAGAAAGCCTGGAAACGAAATCAGGATCTTCGCATGTCGATTGTGCCCACACATGCCGCCACAAATGTGCATTATGCCTTGTATGAGCGTTACATCAATGAACGCCATGCCGATGGCGATATGTTTCCACCGAGCCTAGATCAGTTTGAAAAGTTTCTGGTGCATAGTTGTACCGAAAGTTTCTTTTTAGAATTATGGAAAGATGATCGCTTGGTCTGCGTTTCAACATGTGATTTGATGGACGACGGATTGTCTGCGGTTTATACCTTTTTTGATCCAGCCGAGCAGCGCCGATCTTTGGGTGTGTTTGCAATTCTTAAACAGCTCGAATATGTGCAATCGTTACAGCTCGATTATTTATATTTAGGTTACTGGGTGCCACATTCACAAAAGATGAATTACAAATCTCAGTATATTCCCCTCGAATTACTTTTAGACGGCCAATGGCGCCGCCTGAATCGCGCACTGTCGCAAGAAGAAATTGATCAACTGGGTGAGTCATTGATGACCATTTTACCTTCTGAATGGAACAGCTTACTGATTAAATAAGCACTGCTTACTTAAATAAATCGGCAAAATTATCACTGCATGCTTTGACCATAATGATGGCATGCTCACGTCCGCCTTCTGGTCTTGGATAATAATTGCGTCGTAAATCAATTTGGTGAAATCCAGATTTTTCATATAAACGAATCGCTGCTGCATTACTTTCGCGGACTTCTAGAAAAATTTGCACAGGTTGATTACTTAAAAGATTGATCGACGCATCGAGTAAGTCAAAGCCAAGCCCTCTGCCCTGTTGCCGAGGATCAATTGCCATCAATAACAAATTGGCTTCATCAAGCACAGGCTGCAAAATACAAAAGCCCGCCAATTTATTCTGTATTTCAATCACGGTACTTTGATATGAATCCACCGCTTCATAAAATTGCTGTGCTGACCATGGATGAGTTTGAACCAAGCGCTCAATCGCCACGATAGCTTCAACATCGTCATGTTGCATTTTACGAATCACGGGAGTTTGCATAATAAAGATTTAGATGAAGAGACTCGGGGCACAATCTTAACCAACAACTCGGCATAAAAAAAGGGCAATTGCTTGCCCACGGAGTTAACTTTAAATCTTATAAACCCAGTTTGGCTTTCCATGTTGCCAACAGGTTATTGGTATCTAAATCATTCGGATGAAACCCAGGCTTAAAATACGCCAACATTTCATCTAACATGCCAGTAATAATACCTTTAGATGGGCTATAAGCATACGTATAAATTGTGCCAAGCTCTTTCAGATTTAATTTACCATCTTCTTGTAAAAGCTTAGCAACAAAATATGACTGAGTAATAAAAATAGCCAGCATAGAGACTACCAATGCCGTATTTCTAAGCGAATAAGCTTTTAAATCCCGACCAAAGATTCCCTCAAACACATCATAGGCTACGGCTTTATGCTCATTCTCTTCAATTGCATGCCAGTACCACATGGTCGACATCGTATCATCAGTCATAAGCGCTTGAATATGTGGGTTTCGTAATAATTGTGAGGCAATGGTCGCAGTAAAATGCTCAAGTGCTGTAGTGGCGGTTAAATCAACCATTTCTTGTGTCATACCAAACGGTTTGACCAGTTTTGCAAAAATTTTACGGCCGGTCTGAATGACTTTTCCTGTTCTTTGCTCAAGGCTTGCCACATCGTGACCATATTTTTGTGCCGAGGCATTAAAGCCAACATGCTCTTGAGTATGCATGGCTTCTTGACCGATAAAGGCACTGATTTCTTTTTGCAATGCATCGTTGTCTTTGATTGCAGGATGGTAGCGTACTGCACGAACCGAATCGATAAAAAACTTCTCACCATCCGGAAATAAAGCAGATAAAGCAGTCATAAAATGGGTCAGACCTGCAGAACCATTCATCCAATATTCGGGTACATCGTTGAAGTCAAAGTTCATACGACGAACTGGAAAACTTGCACCTGCACGGTTGGTAATATTCACTTTAGCGTTCATGCCAACGACTCCTCAAGGGTAAAACACCCCTGCTTTCTTATTTAATTTCTTGATTAAGATCATACTTCTTTCATAAAAACGTGTAAGTGCAGTTTAGGACACAGAAATGTCAGTTAAGGACATGAGGAGAAAAAGACGTGATGAGTGAAACGGATTTTTCGACGCAAGAGAAAAAGGTGTAATAGATAAAACGGATTTTTCGACGCAAGAGAAAAAGATGTAATAGATAAAACGGATTTATTTAAATCTCGATGAATTGATGACATAAAAAAAGCGCCCCAGAGGAGCGCTTTTTTCACTGAATAGTGATTATGCAGTTACTTTCGCAACAACACCAGCACCTACAGTACGACCACCTTCACGGATCGCAAAACGTAGACCTG
>NZ_JASCAJ010000016.1:0-563 GCF_029967895.1 Acinetobacter sp. V89_7 | reverse complement strand
CCCATGTCGGTATAGCTCCAGCTGGTGCCAGTCACGGTCGCTGTGCCAATCACCACGCCATCACGTAATACTTCTACTTTGTCGCCAGCGTTCAGTGCCGTGTTGATCGAACCATTGATCGTCGGCGTGGTGTCATTGGTAAAGCCGCCATTGGCCACGTTACCCGTCACCGGCGCCTGATCATCCACCACACTCAAGATCGTGGTGGTCTGGTTCACTCCTGAGGTGTTGATCGAGAAGGTTAGTTCATTCGAACTGGCGCTACTGTTACCTGCAGCATCCACTACTTTCGCTGTGTAGGTGTAGGTCGATCCACTGGCCAGACTGCCATCGGTATAACTCCAGCTGGTCCCGTTCACCGTTGCCACACCCACCGCAACTCCATCTCGGTACACGATCACTTGTTCTGTTCCGCTCAAGCCGCTTGACAGTGTCCCTTGGATTTCTGGTGTGTCGTCATTGGTCACCCCGTTCGCCGGAATCGTGCCCGTCACTGGATCAACGTTGTCGATCGCTTGGGTAATCGTTACGGTTTGTACCGGTGCCGTGGTATCCACATTGAT
>NZ_JASCAJ010000015.1:0-600 GCF_029967895.1 Acinetobacter sp. V89_7 | reverse complement strand
CCTATCAATGCATTTATCTTATTCTTCTCAACAAGTTAAATTATTTACTCCTTTGGAGCTGTTAGGCATGTTAGACCAAAATATCAAGACTCAACTTAAAACTTACCTAGAACGCTTAGAAAGCCCAATCGAACTGGTTGCTGCGCTCGATGATTCAGATAAATCCGCAAAGATCAAAGAGCTAGTGACTGAAATCGCAGAACTCTCTGATCGTGTAACGGCTCGCTTTGATGGCCAGAATCCACGCCGTCCAAGCTTTGGTATTGCCAAAACAGGTGAACAGCCACGTGTGTTTTTTGCTGGCTTGCCAATGGGCCATGAGTTCACCTCATTGATTCTGGCGTTGCTACAGGTATCAGGCTATGCCCCTAAAGTTGCGCCTGAGCTTTTAGAGCAGATTAAAGGCTTGCAGGTGAGCGATCATTTTGATGTATTTGTGTCGTTAAGCTGCCATAACTGTCCAGATGTGGTACAGGCCCTCAACCTGATTGCCATTTATAACCCGAATGCAACAGCCACCATGATTGACGGTGCCTTCTTCCAGGATGAGGTTGAAGAACGCAAGATCATGGCTGTGCCGATGGTGTTCCAAAACGGTCA
>NZ_JASCAJ010000014.1:0-600 GCF_029967895.1 Acinetobacter sp. V89_7 | reverse complement strand
CCATCTGCAAGGGTGATGGTTTCACCAAGCTTCACATTGTCTGAGGCACCTGTATTCGCTCGGAAGTTCAGGCCTTTGTTCGCTTCTGTCAGCGCAGTATCTGCCGTACCTTTAACAGTGGTGATCGCTTTGTCAATCGTCGTCTCACCTGTGCCACCAATGTTACTCGTGGTCAGTGCACCTGTCGCGGTGTCTATCGTCGTGGCACCACCGATAATGTTCTTCACATTATTCGCTGCACCGTACAACTGACTGCCATTGATTGCTTCGGTTGATGCCGATGTCACTGCGCCAGCGGCAATACCACTGATTTTATTGGTTGCCTTGTCAAGGGTAATATTTCCAACGGTGACCTTGTCAAAGTTCACGTCGTTTTTGGTCGCAACCGTGATTTCATTTCCTGTACGGGTGATTGCGACATTCTTACCATCAGTAAATTTGACTGTATCAGTTGATTTTACTGAACTTGCAGTGTCGTTATTTGCCTGTAATTTAAATGTTTGATTTTGCAAGTTACTGATGCTTGTGGTGTTCGCACTGACATTTTGGTTAGTGGTATTTAGTTGTCCACCATTTACCGCTTCTTTGGAGTTAGCTGCG
>NZ_JASCAJ010000013.1:0-868 GCF_029967895.1 Acinetobacter sp. V89_7 | reverse complement strand
CATATTGGTCAGGGCCGTATGACGCTTGAAGAGATTGTAGCTAAACTCGACAATAATTCGGCTGAAAAAGACGCTGCGGCCATCAATGCCAAAGCTGCCTTTGATGTGCTGGTGGTCGGTGCCGGCCCTGCGGGTGGAACCTCGGCCATTTATGCCGCACGTAAAGGCATTCGTACCGGTATGATCGCAGAGCGCTTTGGCGGTCAGGTCATGGACACTATGGACATTGAAAACTTTACCTCAGTGCAAAAAACCTTGGGGCCGAAGTTTGCCACCGATATGGAAGCACATATTCGTGAATACGATGTCGATATCATGAACTTGCAGCGTGTGAGCAAGATCACCGGTGCAGACCAAACCATAAATGGTCTGGTACATCTTGAACTTGAAAATGGCGCTACAGTTGAATCGAAAACCGTCATTCTTTCTACTGGTGCACGCTGGAGAAAGATGAATGTTCCGGGTGAGGATGAATATGCCACTCGTGGTGTTGCATACTGCCCACACTGCGATGGTCCGCTGTTTAAAGGCAAGAAAGTAGCGGTGATTGGTGGCGGTAACTCGGGTGTTGAAGCTGCAATTGATCTGGCGGGAATTGTTGAACATGTGACGCTGATTGAGTTTGATACCAAACTTCGTGCCGATCAGGTCTTGCAAGACAAGCTGAACAGTTTGAGCAATGCCACCGTGATCACGCATGCCTTATCCACTGAAGTGGTGGGAGACGGCAGTCAGGTGACGGGTCTGAAATATAAAGACCGCGCCACTGATACCGAGCATACGCTTGAGCTGTCTGGTATTTTTGTACAGATCGGATTGTTGCCGAACACCGACTTCTTAAAAGGCACAGTGGATTTAAATGTACGCG
>NZ_JASCAJ010000012.1:0-1965 GCF_029967895.1 Acinetobacter sp. V89_7 | reverse complement strand
GATCATTAAGAGAATAGAAGAACAACTTGTGTGGATTTTTACTGGTTGATTAATCGATATATATTATCATTAATTGATTGGTTTAAATTACTCGAAGTTTATTTGAGCGAAATTTAAGTCAGGAAATTGATGAGCCAGAATTGGCACCTTGTCTATAAATAAGGTGCAAAATGATTTTAACTGAAGAGTTTGATCATGGCTCAGATTGAACGCTGGCGGCAGGCTTAACACATGCAAGTCGAGCGGGGTGATGGTGCTTGCACTATCACTTAGCGGCGGACGGGTGAGTAATGCTTAGGAATCTGCCTATTAGTGGGGGACAACATCTCGAAAGGGATGCTAATACCGCATACGTCCTACGGGAGAAAGCAGGGGATCACTTGTGACCTTGCGCTAATAGATGAGCCTAAGTCGGATTAGCTAGTTGGTGGGGTAAAGGCCTACCAAGGCGACGATCTGTAGCGGGTCTGAGAGGATGATCCGCCACACTGGGACTGAGACACGGCCCAGACTCCTACGGGAGGCAGCAGTGGGGAATATTGGACAATGGGGGGAACCCTGATCCAGCCATGCCGCGTGTGTGAAGAAGGCCTTATGGTTGTAAAGCACTTTAAGCGAGGAGGAGGCTCTTTTGGTTAATACCCAAGATGAGTGGACGTTACTCGCAGAATAAGCACCGGCTAACTCTGTGCCAGCAGCCGCGGTAATACAGAGGGTGCAAGCGTTAATCGGATTTACTGGGCGTAAAGCGCGCGTAGGCGGCCAATTAAGTCAAATGTGAAATCCCCGAGCTTAACTTGGGAATTGCATTCGATACTGGTTGGCTAGAGTGTGGGAGAGGATGGTAGAATTCCAGGTGTAGCGGTGAAATGCGTAGAGATCTGGAGGAATACCGATGGCGAAGGCAGCCATCTGGCCTAACACTGACGCTGAGGTGCGAAAGCATGGGGAGCAAACAGGATTAGATACCCTGGTAGTCCATGCCGTAAACGATGTCTACTAGCCGTTGGGGCCTTTGAGGCTTTAGTGGCGCAGCTAACGCGATAAGTAGACCGCCTGGGGAGTACGGTCGCAAGACTAAAACTCAAATGAATTGACGGGGGCCCGCACAAGCGGTGGAGCATGTGGTTTAATTCGATGCAACGCGAAGAACCTTACCTGGCCTTGACATAGTAGAAACTTTCCAGAGATGGATTGGTGCCTTCGGGAATCTACATACAGGTGCTGCATGGCTGTCGTCAGCTCGTGTCGTGAGATGTTGGGTTAAGTCCCGCAACGAGCGCAACCCTTTTCCTTACTTGCCAGCATTTCGGATGGGAACTTTAAGGATACTGCCAGTGACAAACTGGAGGAAGGCGGGGACGACGTCAAGTCATCATGGCCCTTACGGCCAGGGCTACACACGTGCTACAATGGTCGGTACAAAGGGTTGCTACCTAGCGATAGGATGCTAATCTCAAAAAGCCGATCGTAGTCCGGATTGGAGTCTGCAACTCGACTCCATGAAGTCGGAATCGCTAGTAATCGCGGATCAGAATGCCGCGGTGAATACGTTCCCGGGCCTTGTACACACCGCCCGTCACACCATGGGAGTTTGTTGCACCAGAAGTAGCTAGCCTAACTGCAAAGAGGGCGGTTACCACGGTGTGGCCGATGACTGGGGTGAAGTCGTAACAAGGTAGCCGTAGGGGAACCTGCGGCTGGATCACCTCCTTAACGAAAGATTGATTGGCCGGTAAGAATCCACAACAAGTTGTTCTTCTAAGATGTATCTGAGGGTCTGTAGCTCAGTTGGTTAGAGCACACGCTTGATAAGCGTGGGGTCACAAGTTCAAGTCTTGTCAGACCCACCAAGTCTACGGCAGAAAGATACATTAATGATATAAGCTGGGGACTTAGCTTAGTTGGTAGAGCGCCTGCTTTGCACGCAGGAGGTCAGGAGTTCGACTCTCCTAGTCTCCACCA